>JAMDAP010000181.1 GCA_023484675.1 Bacillota bacterium | reverse complement strand
CCTCGCCTCGCCAGGCCGACCTGATGTTTGTGTCCGGTGTCACTAGCAAAAATCCGAGCCACTTGTCGCCGGTTTACAGGTTGGTAAAGAACCGGCGCAGAGCGCCCCAGGGCGTCCAGCGCGGCACAGAGTCCGCCGCCACCAGGGGCGCGTGACCGACCACCCTGCCGTTCGACAGGGCGTAAACCATGCCCACCAGCTGGCCGCGGTATAAGGGGGCCTTCAACACGCGGTCGACCTCCACCTGCATCTCCACCGCCGGCACCTCGCCGGCCTGGCGTGGCAGCACTACCGCCAGCTCCTCCCCCAACTCCAGGACCAGGCGGTCCGACTCGCCACCCCTGACCCGGACGGTCTCCATCTTCGCCCCCACCCCCGCCACCACCACCGTAGCGAAGTTTTTGTACCCAAACTCAAGCAGACGGATGGCGTCCTGCCACCGGTCCGAGGATCGAAAGACCACGGCGATCAGCCGCTGGCCATCGCGGGTGGCGGAGGCTACCAGACACCTGCCGGCGCGGCCGGTGGTGCCGGTCTTGACGCCGTCGGCCCAGGAGTAGAGCCAGAGCAGCTTGTTGGTGTTGCGCAAGAGCTGCTCGCCCTTCTTGTCCTCGGGCTCCACGCTGCGTTCCTTGCTGGAGACGATCTCGGCGAAGAGCGGCAGCTTCATGGCGTAGCGGGTCATCAGGGCCATGTCCTCGACGGTGGTGTAGTGGTCCGGATTGTCGAGACCGTGCGGGTTGGTGAAGTGCGTGCTGACGGCGCCAATGTCGATGGCCTTCTCGTTCATCTTGGCCACGAAGTCATCGACGGTGCCCGCCACATGTTCGGCGATGGCCACCGCCGCGTCGTTACCGGAACGAAGCAACAGCCCGTCCAGGAGCTCGCGCAGGGTGTAGTGGGTACCGGCCCGCAGCCCCATGGTGGAACCGGGCAGAGAGGCCGCCCGCCGCGACACCTCCACCACGTCGCCGAGGTTCCCCTGCTCGATGGCGACAATGGCCGTCATCACCTTGGTGGTGCTGGCGGGGGCCATCTTGCGGCGGCCGTTCTTGTCCAGCAGGACCTTGCCGGTGCGGCCGTCCATGAGCAAGGCAGCGTCGGCCAGGATGCGGGGAGGCTTGGACGCATCGGCCGGGTCACGGGTCAGGCCGCGGGGCTGCGTCCCGGTGTTTGGCCGCTGCCGGCTGTCGGTTGGCGTCTGCACCCCCCAAGCCTGTCCCCCCAAGGTGAGACCCAACAGCATCATCAAGGCCAAGCCCACCGCCACCCATGTTCTCCTCGTCACGCCGGCACCACCCCGTCCCGTCCTCCCTTCAGCTATATGGGCGGGGCAGGCTGATTATGAAGCGCCGGCGGCAACCTGCGGCGTTTCAGCAGGCGCGGTTCAAGCGCAGCAAAAAACCGCTGCCTGCAAGCAACGGCCTTCAGACTTCTGGTCAGGACTGGGTGAAGACGTAGGTTACCGGGTAGGTGGCGACAGGGTCCGGAACCGGCGCGCCCGAGACCTGCAGCTTGGCCGCCGGCGGGTTGCCGAGCTTGATACGTGCCTCTCCGGTGAAGTCCCAGGTGAGCGATGACCCTGGCGGCAGCGTCTGCTCCACCACCGCTCCGCCGGCTCGTTCCAGGCGGATCCAGCAGGCCGCGCTGACGGTGACGGTCAGTTTGAGCGGCTGTCCCGCCGCGCCGTGGGCAGTGAAGGGAACGGTGAACTGATCGGGCGGCGTTCCGGGTTCCAGAGTGACCGCGGAGCCAGCGGTCGCTCCGCCCCCCGGCCCCGGCGGCGTCCCGTCGGTGCCGTCGCTGGAGTCCGGCGCCTGAGCCGGTTGTTGTACGGGAGAGGCCTCCCCCTGGCCGGCCCTGCCCTCCGGCCAGGCGCTCCAGCTGCGCCAGGCCAGCCACGCGCCGGCCACAATGGAGACGATCAGCAGGGCGGCCAGTCCCAGTCCCAGGCCCAGGCCGCGCTTGCCGCGCTTGCCGCGCTTGCCCTTGGCTCGAGATCGAACCACGATCTCGGCAGGCGGCGTGACCGGCGTCGCCGTCGAGGCTGCCGGGCCCACCTGACTCTCCTGGCCCGCGGACCCTTCCTGCTCGGTCTGCCACTGCTTGTACCGCTCCACGAAAGCGTGGCCGTTCAGGCCCAGAAAATGGGCGTAGGTCTTCAGGAAACCCTTGGCGTAGACATCCCCGGGCAGAATGTCCATTCTGCCCTCCTCCAGGGCTTCCAGGTAACGGGAACGGATTTTCGTCTCGGTCTGCACGTCAGCGATGGTCAGGCCGCGCTGCTGGCGGGCAGCCCGCAACTCGCCTCCCAGTTCCCGAAGCAAGTTCACCCCTCCCCGCGGAGTCTGGATGTCTGCGTCTGAAGGTCTTGCTTCTAGTCTTGACGAATTCGCGCCAATTCCCCGTTCGACACACTGCGCCTATTTCCCTGCCCCGCACAGTAATTGCCAGAAAACCCAGTTTGGGCCTAGGGGTAGATGCGGTTCAGCAAGCGCGGGAAGGGGATGGTCTCCCGCACGTGGTCGAGGCCGCAGATCCAGGCCACGGTACGCTCCAGGCCGATGCCGAAGCCACTGTGGGGCACGCTGCCGTACCGGCGCAGGTCCAGGTACCAGCCGTAAGCGTTCTCCGGCAGCTGATGCTCCTTGATGCGCCTCTCCAGCAGGTCAAGGTCGTCAATGCGCTGGCTGCCGCCGATGATCTCGCCGTAACCCTCTGGGGCCAGCAGGTCGGCGCAAAGCACCACCTCAGGGCGCTTGGGATCGGGCTTCATATAGAACGCCTTGGCCTGAATCGGGTAGTGGGTGACGAAGACCGGCCGGTCAAAGGCGCTGGCGATGGTGGTCTCATCAGGGGCGCCAAAGTCCTCGCCCCACGGGATCTCCCGCCCCTCAAGTTCTTTGATCAGCCTCAGCGCCTCATCGTAGGTGAGGCGCGGGAAGGGTGCCTGCACCTTCTCCAGGAAGGAGGTGCCTCGGCCGAGCTCCTTCAGTTCGGCCTGGTGGCGGGCCAGTACCCTCTGAACCACGTGGCTGACCATGTCCTCTTGCAGGCGCATGTTGTCGTCCTGGTCAAAGTAGGTGGCCTCCGGCTCCACCATCCAGAACTCGATCAGGTGGCGACGGGTCTTGGACTTCTCAGCCCGGAAGGTGGGGCCGAAGCTGTAGACCTTGCCCAGGGCCATGGCCGCCGCTTCCATGTAGAGCTGGCCGCTCTGGCTGAGGTAGGCCTTCTCCCCGAAGTACTCTGTCTCGAAAAGATTCGTCGTGCCCTCCGCAGCCGCGGGGGTGAGGATCGGCGGGTCCACCAGGGTGAAGCCGCGCTCGTTGAGGAAGCTGCGAATGGCCTCGATGATGGTGGCGCGAATGCGCAGAATAGCCACCTGGCGTGGCGTGCGCATCCAAAGGTGGCGGTTGTCCAGCAGGAACTCGACGCCGTGTTCCTTGTGGGTGATCGGGTAATCCGGCCCCGCCTCTGCGACCAGTTCCAGCCCCGTCACGCCCAGTTCATAGCCGCCCGGGGCACGGGGCTCGGCGTGGACGGTGCCGGTCACTTTTATGGACGACTCCTGGGTCAAGCGGTCCCCCAGCTCGAACTCCTGCGGGGTGACGTCGTTCTTGCCCGTGACGCACTGACAGAGGCCTGTCCCGTCACGAACGATGAGGAAATGAATCCTGCCGCTGCTGCGTTTGTTGTAGAGCCACCCGGCCAGGGTGACAGTCTCACCCACATGCCGGCTCAGGTCTTGGATGGCTACGTGGTCCATGGCAGTCCTCCTATTGCTGTCGCCCGCTAGGGCGTGGGTGTCTGGAGCCGGCGGAGCACGTCGCCAAGGCGCCGCATGCGATCGCCGTAGCCGGTCCAATCGCCCTGCCGCAGCAGATCCTGGGCTTCACCGTAGAGCCGATTCGCTTCCTGGATCAGGGCCGCTGTGCTCGCGCCGGGTCCGGGCGGGCCGGGCTGCCGGCCCGGCGCCACCGGTTGGCTGGGGCCAGGTGACGGCCCCGGTCCGGTGGACGGCGCTCCCGGCCCTTGAGTGCCGGACGACCCGAAGATGCGGGTCAGGGCCTCGCCCAGCGAGGGCTCCATGACCACGCGGTCGGAGTAGGTCACGATGACCCGCTTCAGTTCCGGCAGGCGGTTGTTGGTGGCCTGCAGGTAGAGTGGCTCCACATAGAGCACCGAGTCCTTGATGGGCACCACCAACAGGGCACCCCGGATGACCTCGGAGCCCGACTGGTTCCAGAGAGTCAGATCCTGGCTGATGGTGGTGTCGCCGTCGATGCGGCCCTCCACCTGCATCGGGCCGTATACGGTCATCTGCTTGGGCAGCTTATAAATCTGAAGATTACCGTACTTATCACCGTCAGAGCGGGCCACCATCCAGGAGATCATGTTCGGCCGGCTGCCCGGCGTGAAGGGCACCATCAGCACGAACTCGGCCTCGGCCTCGCCGGGAAGCCGCAGGATGGTGTAGTAAGGGTCCATGGGTCGCTTGTCGCCCTGCTGGGTGCGCACCTGCTGGGCCAGGGCCCAGGTGTCCTCGCGG
>JAMDAP010000050.1 GCA_023484675.1 Bacillota bacterium | reverse complement strand
CCTTACGGGCAGGCTGCCTGCAGGCGTGCCGGCCGCACCGGCCCGCCCCGCCGCCTTCCCGCGCACGCGGTTGCGCCAACCCAACCTATTGTAGTCGCAGGACCAGTCCTGGGGCAACCCCTGATCTCCCAGCCGGAGCCCCTCATCGGACCCGGGCCGGATCGCCCCAGGCCGGCTCGGCGCGGGCCCCCAGGCTCCGCCTGCGCTCGGTCAAACGAAAGGCTCCCTGATCGTCCAGGGAAAGGTCAGAGAATGCGCGGATGCGGCGAAAGAAGTCGCCCGCCTGCGCCGGTGTGGCCTTCACGGTGCGGCCCCAGTCGATGCGCGCCGGCACGATGCGGCCGCCGGCGACGCCCTGGCGGGAAACGTCCGCCAGCAGCACGCCGGTCTGGACGCCGATCGGGTTGGAGGTGGTGAAGATAAAATTGCCGACGCTATAGGCGATCAGCGCCCCGTGGTAGGTGGACAGCCCCTGCCAGACATGGGGGTGGTGGCCAATCACCAGGTCCGCCCCGGCGTCCACCAGCCTGTGGGCCAACTTCTGCACCACAACTGACGGCTGCTGCTTGTTTTCCTCGCCCCAGTGGATGGAAACGGCCAGCACGTCGCAGCGGGCCGCGGTGTCGCGGACCAGCCGGAGCATGCCCGCCTCGTCATAGGCCGAGGCCACGCCGGGGTGCTTAGGTGCAGCAGCCCAGCCCTCCGGCACCACGCGGGAGAAGCTGAGAAAGCCGACGGTGACTCCCCGCACATCCCGGAGCACCGGTCGCCAGGCCTCCCGCTGGTCAAGGCCGGCACCGGTATGGGCCACGCCGACCTCGTCCAGGGCGGCCAGGGTCTTCTTGAGGCCCTCGCTGCCAAAGTCCAGAACGTGGTTGTTACCCAGGCCGACCATGCCCACACCGGCTTTAGCCAGGCCCTGCAAGGCCTCCGGCCAGGCCTGGAAAGTGTACTGCTTGCCCTCCTGGGGCACGCCGCCCTGGCCTACCGAGGTCTCCAGGTTGCCGACCGCCAGGTCCGCCTGCTGCAGGATGTCTGCCACGCCGGCCCAGGGCGCGTCGGCTCCGTCTCGCCGGATCAGGTCGCCGATGCGGTCCGCCAGCAAGATATCACCGACAAAGGCCAGTGTGGCATGCCCCTCGCCCTGCTGGCCTCTACCCGCCGACTGGCCACCCGCGCTCGCCCGCCTACCGGCCGTATCTGCTGACTTGCCGGCCTCGTCCGCCGCTGCCAACCACCCGACTGCCCCCGGCTGCGCCGCTGTCCCGCCGCGACCCGATGCAGTGCCGGCGCCGGCCGCGACCGGCCCCGTCCTGGGGCAGGCACACCCGGCCAGCAGGAGCAGCACCAGCATCCGGCTGACTCCGGCTGCAAACAGCCGCCGTTTCATGGCATCCACCTCCGGACGACCCCCCCCCCGGCAAACCTGACGTGCTTTCAAGAAACATATAACAGGTGTGGCAACGGCCTCCGCTGCTGGCTGAAGCAGGATAATCTGCAAAGCATACAGTAATTATAAGGGTACATCAGAGGAGGTAAGGCATGAAGAAAAGCGTGTCGATCGCCCTCTGCGCCGGAACGCTGCTGCTTGTGACCCCCGGTCTGGCCCTGGCCGACGGCCCCCAATTGGCTGCCACCAGCGGACCGGCCGCGGCGGTATCGGCCCCCCTGGCGCTCCCCGCTTCCAACCAACAAGACGGCCTGCCGGGACCGGCCCAGGTGTGGCTGGACGGCGAAGCCATCAGCACGGATCCGGCTTCCTTCTACAAAGACGGACAAGTGTGGGTACCGGTGCGGGAGATCTGGGAAATGCTCGGCGCCACGGTCACCTACGATCAGGCTACCCAGAGTGTGCGCGCCAGCCGTGACGTCATGCGCGCCGGCCTGGTGGTGGGCAGGACCCAGGCCTTCGTCGGCGCCACCTCGGTGGATTTACCGGCCGCGCCCGAGTTCGTGGGCGGCAGGGCCTTCGCCCCGCTCTCCTTTATTGCCGGCTCTCTTGGCGCCAAGATGACCTGGGACGGCCAGGCGGCCAAGGTCGAGTCCGGACTGCCCGCCGGCGCAGTCAGCCGCAGCCGTCGTCTGCCCGCCGTGCTGCAGAAGGTTGTCGACCTCTCCCGAACGCTGTTGGGCATCCGCTACCGCTGGGGCGGAACCTCGCCCAAGAGCGGCTTTGACTGTTCCGGTTTCATTTCCTACGTGGCCAAATCGATGGACGTGGAGTTGCCGCGCACCTCGTTCGAAATGTTCCGGGCCGGCCAGCCTGTCTCCCGCGACCAGCTGCGTCCCGGCGACCTGGTCTTCTTCAACACCTACGCTGCCGGGGCCTCGCACGCCGGCATCTACCTGGGCAACGGGCAGTTCATCCACGCCAACTCGACGGGCGGCAGGGTGCGCATCACCGATCTGGACTCCGCCTACTACGCCCGGCGCTATCTCGGCGCCCGCCGCATCTTTGACGTGGGAAGCCGCTCCTAGCTAGGTTTCGCAGACCTCGCAGCCGCAACAACTCAACAGTTCAGAAGATAACCATAAGCCCGTGCCGGTTGGCACGGGCTTTCTGTCTGCATACGCATGCGGAGCCTCCTGGGAAGGGAGCGACCGAGTCGTGCACCGGGTAAAGGCCGCCTGGTTCCGCTTAATCGCGCTCCAGCTGCAGGTCAGATACGGCACCGTGGAGGGCGACGTCCAGACCAATGCTGGCCGTGCCGAAGTTCGGGGTGCTGTAGGTTCCATCCGAGGACTTGCTCAGGTCGGACAAGCCCCTCAGCCCACCGAGGACGTTCTGGGCGCGGATACGCACCGGTACGCCGGCAGGCACTACCAGGGTGACATGGGATGCGGCCACATCCAACGAGACCGGAACCTTGGCGTCAACTTGGCCGAAGATGAGCCTCAAGTCGCCTGCTCCGGCCTGTACGTCCAGGCGCTGCAGCTTGACCTGGGACAGATCCAGGTCGCCCTTAATTGCCCCTACTCGAGTGCGCAAATCAACAGGGACCTGATGGGTCAGGTGAACGTTCCAAGAAGGCGCGGGACGGCCGGGCCAGACCTGCACCGTCTTTGCCTGACTGATACGGACATTGGCCGTATCGCCGCTGCGGCCGGTGCGGACCTCAGGGGCCTCACCCCAGTAGCCAAGGTCGGCGTCCACCAGTCCCGGCGCCGACCCGTCTAAAGTCAGGCCGACTCCGCCGGTCTCCAGCGTCACCTCCGCCGAGGTCACCCCTTCGGGAAGAGGCCGGGAGGCGGTGGTGCGGGAAGGCGTGGCCCCCCAGGATGAACCGGAGTGCCGCCACCCTCCCCAGGCCCACGGCTCGCCGCTGAACCAGGGCCCAAAACCAGGGCCGCGCAGGGCGGCACCCGCACCGGTCAGGGACAGGACGAGCATCGCCACCAGCACGACAAACAGCACCAGGGAGAAAGGCAACCGCCGGCCCACCAGGAGGCCGATACCCACGAGCACCAGGATCAGGGGCCACCATGAGGCCAGCTCCCACCAGAACGTCCAGGGCAGCAGCCCCATGTTCATCAGCAGGAATACCATACCCAACGCAATTAGCAAAAGTCCTCGGGATACCGTGCGCCACTGCAGGTTCACCTTAGTTCCTCCTCCGAAAGCCGTCCACCAGGACCACCACACCTACCAGAATCAGGAGGTAGGTCCATAGAAAGCGGGCCTGCAGGAAGGGAACAAACGGGAACAGGTTGCGCACCAGAAAGAAGAAGCCAAGGCCCACCAGAAACAGCCCGAGTAAAGCCTTGTTGGCCGGCCGGGGCTCTGTTGGTCCAGCGGTGGCTCCGCCGTCGGCATGGTCAGGCACGCCGCCAGGTGCTCCCTCGCTCGCCGTCGCCTCGTCCAGCCGGAGCCGCGGTTCCTCGGGGATGACCAGGATCGCCAGCAGGTAAAGGATAATCCCCGATCCTCCCCCCAGGGCCAGGACCAGCCAAATCAGGCGAACCAGAGTCGGGTCCATGGAGAAGTAGTCGGCCAGACCGCCGCAGACGCCGGCGATCACCCGCTCCCGGCGGGACCGGTAGAGGCGCTTCTGCATCATGATTCACTCCTAACAACCGGGGCCGACTGGCCGAGCCGTGAGCCAGGCCGCGGCCCCTGCGATGGAATCCATTCGGTGTACGGCGCCTGCGAAGCAAATGTCTGAGGAACACCAAAGCTTGGTCCGGACAGCGGGACGCCACGCCCTAAGGCGCGGCGTGGCCATGGCCAGGGCCCAGCCGGTCAGCCGCGGCCACGACGGGCTGGTCAAACGAAGGTCGAGCAGGCGACGCAGGCCTCGCCGAGTGGCGGGTCTTACCGCCACGCCGGCCATCCGGTCCGCTTCCCCGGCGGGCAGTTCGGCCCGAAGGCGGGCCAGGACTCGGTCGGTGAAGTCCTCAACCGGCAGGTCGCGCGGCAAGGCGTCGAGGAGAAGGTTGACCTCCTGCACCGCTTGATCAGCTCTTGCTCGCTCATCGCACGCCTTCTCCCCCCCTGCCGTGTCACCGCTGGTCTTTGCTGCGCCCTGCTATCCCTTTAGACGAAGCGATGCGTC
>JAMDAP010000067.1:2635-4563 GCA_023484675.1 Bacillota bacterium | reverse complement strand
CGGCTGGCCGGGCTGTACCACCTGGCGCGCCACCTGGTCGGCGTCAATAACCGGCAGTCCCAAACCGCGCAGGGCCTCAGCCACGGTGCTCTTGCCGGTGGCGATGCCACCGGTCAAACCAATGACCATCACTGTGGCCGTCCCTCCTTACACATGCTCTCGCTTGGTTCGCGCCGGATTGCTGCGACTCCTCCCCCGGCGAGTGAGGGCTCGAAGCGCCAGTTGGCCACCTGCCAGTAGCGTTGAAACGGATTGGGGACGAAGCCGCCCATGGGAACACGGGCCACCAGACGCTGCTGCCCGCACATCAGGAGCAGCAGACTGGTAGAGGGCCAGGCGTGGGATGTCAATCCGCGGTCCTCACGAGACTGGCCCGACAGGCTAGGGACAGCCGTCAGGACCGTCCCGTCTAGGTTTCCCTCCCGCAACCGGCGCAATCCCCCCCCTCCCCGGCAACGAGGAGGAAGCGGAAGCCCTGCAGCCTGGGCCAAGGCCCCTTCTGTTGGGCTGCCTGCCGTCTGGCCCGAGCTGCGCCAGGCGGGCCTGGCCTCCACGTCCAGCAACGGCGCCAGCAGGGCCAGAAGCAGCAGCAAAATCGTCACCACAGCAAGAGTCCGGCGCACAGTGCTCGTCCTCCTCCAGGCGGTCACTACAGGACTATTCCTGGAGGCATGGGACTAGACGAGTGTTGAAAAAACGCCACGGACACGCGCCCGCCTGCGCCGTCCGAAAACGTCGAAGGCCAGGGAGACACACTCCCTGGCCGAGACACACTCCCTGGCCTGCTACAGCTGTTCCGATGCCTGTGCGGTGAACCGGGGGCCCACCGCGAACCTGGTCGCTACTCCTGCGAAGACGCCGCCGCCTCTTCCTTTCCGGTATCCATGCTGCGGCTGCCGCCGTCGCGGCGATATCCCTTCAGTTTTTCCAGGGTGGACTCGCGGAGCTCCCGCTCCGAGCTGACGTCCATGCGCCAACGCCCGCCCCCGAGGGGCTTGATGTTGATCTCGCCGGTCACGTCCAGGTCCTTCATCAACTTCCTCGCCGTTTCGCGGAGATCGCTCTCGTGGTCAAACTCAAACGCAAACGACTGCACCTTTAACCGTCCCTCCGTTGGCTTCGTTCCGGATTCAGGCCGCGCCCCGCCGCCTCGCCAGTCACCTGCCGGCTGCGACGGCGACCGGCCTTGTTCCGCTGGCAGTGTGGGCAGAAGTGGCTGCTCCGGCCGCCGATCACCAGGCGCTCCACCAGGGTGCCGCAGACAAAGCAGGGTTCACCCTCACGCCCGTATACCCGTAGATTTTCGACGTTGCGCCCTTTGTTTCCCTGCCCGTCGACGTAGCTGGAGAAGCTGGTGCCGCGAAGGGCGAGGGACTCCAGGACGACTTGGTTGACGGCCTGGTGCAGACGGCGCACTTCGGCGGGACTGAACGACGACGACGCCCGCGCCGGGTGGATGCCGCTGCGAAAGAGAGCCTCATCCGCATATATGTTGCCCAACCCCGACACCAGGTCTTGATTGAGCAAGAGCGACTTGATACGGCCTTTCCGCCCCGCGAGCGTGCGGAGGAGGTAGGCCGGCGTGAACGCAGCCGACAGGGGCTCCGGGCCGAGCCGGGCAAACCCCGGCGGCGCACCCACGCGATCGGGGCCGATCAGGTAGAACCCACCGAAGGTGCGCGCGTCCTGAAAGCGCAGCTCGGTGCCGTCATCCAGAGACAGGATGATGTGGGTGTGGGGCTCCAGCGGGTCCTGGGGGTTTTGGTGCAGCAGCCGGCCGGTCATCTTCAGATGGACCATGAGGTCGTCACCGCTGTCCAGGTGCAGCAGCAGGTACTTGGCCCGGCGGCCTAGGCCGGTGAAGGTGCGGCCGGTGATGCGCGTCAGAAATTCGGCCAACTCCGGGTAGCGAACCATCTTGGGAGCAC
>JAMDAP010000067.1:0-2625 GCA_023484675.1 Bacillota bacterium | reverse complement strand
GTCGGCGGCGAAGAGCACCGTTCCCGGCGCGGCGACGAAGACCCTGCGGAGCCGGCGCCCCTCGCCGCGTGCCTCCCCGCGTGCCTCCCCACGCGCCCCCCTACACCCGCTGCATGTCGTACCAGTCGGAGCCCTGTTTGGCGTCCGCCTTCAGGGGAACGTTGAGCTGCATGGCGCCCTCCATGCGGGAGACCACCAGCTCGCGCACCTGGGGCAGTTCCTCCAGCGGCACCTCCAGCACCAGTTCGTCGTGCACCTGCAGCAACAGGCGGGCCTTGAGGCCGGCTGACCGCAGCCCCCGGTGGACGGAGACCATGGCCACCTTGATGATGTCGGCGGCGGTGCCCTGGATGGGGGTGTTGATGGCGGTGCGCTCAGCGTACTGGCGAATGTTGCGGTTGCGGCTGCGGATGTCGGGCAGAGGGCGGCGCCGCCCCATGAGGGTGGAGACGTACCCATCCCGCCGGGCTTCCTCCACGATCCGCTCCATGTAGGTCTTGACCCCCGGGTAGCGGGCGAAATAGCTCTCAATGTAAGCCTTGGCCTCGGCCCGGGGGATCCCCAGGGAGCGGGCCAGGCCGAAGTCGGTCTGCCCATAGGCGATGCCGAAGTTGACGGCCTTGGCGGCGCTTCGCATCTCACGCGTCACCAGGTCCATGGGCACGCCGAAGACTTCCGAAGCGGTGCGGGCATGGATGTCCTGGTCCTTCCAGAAGGCATCCACAAGGGCCTGATCGCCGGCGATGTGGGCCAGGATGCGCAGCTCGATCTGCGAGTAGTCGGCGGCGAAGAGCACCGTTCCCGGCGCGGCGACGAAGACCCTGCGGAGCCGGCGCCCCTCCTCCAGGCGGATGGGGATGTTCTGCAGGTTTGGGTCGGCGCTGGAGAGGCGCCCGGTGGCCGCAACCGTCTGGTTGAAGGTGGTGTGGACGCGCCCGGAGGCCGGATCAATGAGGCCGGAGAGCCCATCCACGTAGGTTCCCTTGAGCTTTACCAGAGTGCGGTGCTCCAGGATCTTGCCCACGATGGGGTGCTTGTCTTCGAGCTGCTCCAGCACTTCCGCGTCGGTACTGTACCCGGTCTTGGTCTTTTTCACCACCGGCAGGCCCAGCTTGTCAAAGAGGATCTCGCCCAGCTGTCGCGTGGAGTTGACGTTGAAGGTCTCGCCGGCCAGGTTACAGATGGCGCTGGTCAGCTCCTCAATGCGACGTTGCAGCTCATCCCCCATGTCCGCCAGTCCCTGGCGGTTGACCAGGACGCCAATCTCCTCCATGTCGGCGAGCACCGAGAGCAGCGGCATCTCCAGGCCAGCCATAAGTTGGCTGAGCCCGGCCTTCTGCAACTCCCGGCGCATGGGCTCCACCAGGCGGGCACACAGCGTGGCCTGCGCGCCCGCGAACGCGGTCGGGCCCGGCGATTCCTCAAGGGTGAGCAAAGGCGCCAGATCGCGCTCCGAGGCGAGTTGCGGCAGGCGGTATTGGACCCGGTTAGCGTCTAGCAGATAACCGGCCAGGGCGGTGTCAAAGGCCAGGCCCTCAGGCCGCAGGCCGCAGCGGCGCAGCCCCAGGGCCAGGGTCTTCAGGTCGTGCCCATATTTGGGAATGGCCGGGTCTTGCCAGTAGGCGGCCAAGTCTTGCGCCGCGTCCCCGCCGTCCCGGGCCACCGTCCGAGCCAGAACGGCTAGGGCCTCCGGCCCCAGGCGCGGCTCTCCCTTCGCCCCGGGCAGGTCCAGGGTTACGGTCCGGTCCGCCGTGCCGGCGGCCAACGTCCAGCCGCCAGGCCCTGGCGCCGCCATCCAGGCCGGCTGCGACGCCAACAGGGGCGCCGCCGCCCGGGTGAAGTCCTCCGGCGATTCTGCTGCTGTCAGGCTTACGCTGGCCCAGAAGGCTACGGTCCCTTCGCCCGCCTCCGACGCCGTTTCGGAAGCACCCGCGCCCGGCTTGTCCACTTGTTCGAAAACCGCATCCAGGCGGCGGTTTAAGCTCTGCAGCTCCAACTCACGAAACAGCGCCGCGACCCGGGGTCGGTCCGGAACCGGCCTGGCCAGGTCGGCAATGACGACCTCGACCGGCGCCTCCCGGTCGATCGTAGCCAGGTGCTTGCTCAGCGCCGCCAGGTCGGCGTGGGTGCGCACCGTCTCGGCCAACTTCTTGCCGGGCACCTGGTCAGCGCCGGCCAGCACCGCCTCAACACTGCCAAACTGAAGCAGCAGCTTCAAGGCCGTCTTCTCCCCCACCCCCGGCAGCCCAGGGATGTTGTCCGAGGCGTCGCCCATCAGGCCTTTGAGGTCGATGATCTGATGCGGCTCCAGGCCGTACTCTGCCTTCAGCACGTCAGGACCGAAGGTCTGGACCTCGCTGATGCCCTTCTTTGTCAGAAGCACCCGCACCTGATCGGACAGCAGTTGGAGGGCGTCGCGGTCGCCGGTGACAATCTGGACCGTCAGGCCGGCCTCCTCGCCGAGGCGTGACAGGGTGCCGATCAGGTCATCCGCCTCGTAACCGTCTTGCTCCACCAGCCGGATGCCCAATGCGGCCAGGACGTCCTTCAGCACCGGCATCTGAGCCCGCAGGTCGTCGGGCATGCCGGTGCGGTGAGCCTTGTACTCCGTGTATTCGGTGGCGG
>JAMDAP010000118.1:1960-4571 GCA_023484675.1 Bacillota bacterium | reverse complement strand
TGGGCCCGAACCGTATTGCCCGCCGTGTGGTCGGCCCCCATGGGCGAGGTCGCGAATGTCGTACCGGTGCCTTTGAGCCCCCGTGGCTCGTAGGCCGCCATGGACTGGCCTTTCACGGTGGGAACGTTGGTCACGGCAAAAACCTTGCCGGTAATCTCGGCGCCGTTACCCAAGATGCGCCCCAGGGGCGTATCCCTGCCGATCTCATCCATCATGAGGCGCAGGGCGGCCTCGCCGTCACCGAAGGAAGCCACGCCGGCCTGCATGGCCACGCCGATGGCGGCCCCCACCTCGATGGTGTCCACCCCCAAGTCGTTGGCGATCCAGTTCATCCGGGCGATGGTGTCCAGGTCGTCAATGCCCAGGTTGGAGCCCATCAGCGCCAGCGTCTCGTACTCCAGGGGGGCGACAATCTCCTTGCCCTCTTTGCCGGGAAAGGCGTTGGAGCACCTGATGACGCATCCAGGCATGCAGATGTGGGTTGTCTCACCTTCCCCCCCACGGGTTTTGATCACCGCGTACATGTTCTCGCCGGAAATCCTGGCTGCTCCCTCGAAGGAGCCGTCGGTGAAGTTCCGCGTTGGTAGAAAGCCACGGGCCTGTCCCACGTTGACCATCGCCGCGGTCCCCAGGCGGGGGTAGACGTCCCCGGTGGTGGGATTGGTGCGGAGGAGTTCGGCCACCTCCCGGAGTACCTGGGTGAACCCCTGCCGGTCATGGTAGGACGGCTGGTCGGAAACCCGGTCGATGACGATCGCTTTCAATCCCTTGGAACCCATCACCGCTCCCAGACCACCCCGTCCGTTGACGCGGCTGGGGCGCCCCTCGTTGTCCAGGTTGGCAATGCCAGCGGTAGAGAGCTGACGCTCCCCTGCCGGCCCGATGAGAATGATCCCGCAACCCTTGCCGAATTCCTCGCGGAGCCGACGGGCCGTCTCGTAACTGCCCAGCAGGCGCAGGTCGTTGCGCCGTGAAAGTTCCGCGCCACCGGCGCTCAGGTGCAGAACGTGCAAACCGTCAGTTTCGGGAAAACCCTCAACGATTACCGCCTTTAACCCCAGCCGGGCCAGGAGGTGGGCGGAGGTACCTCCGGCGTTGGACTCCTTTATGGTTCCCGTCAGGGGGCTCTTCCCCCCCACCGACAACCGCCCGCTGTTGCTGGCCGCGGTGCCCGAAAGCACCCCGGGAGCAAAGACCAGCTTGTTGTGCCTCCGCAGCGGGTGGCAGGCGGCAGGGACCTCGTCCAGGACGATACGCGAGGTGAGCGCCCTCCCCCCCAACGCCTGGTAGGCCTCTGGAACCCTCTCGTAGCGCGCCTCTCCCCTGGTCATGTCAACCCGTAGAATTTTGGCCAATTCCCAGTTCCTCCTATCCCGTGGACCTGAAAGCTTGTCTGCTCTTATCATAAGCGTTTTAAGTGCCACTGCTCAAGCACCCGACTTTTTATTCAATCGTTGTCTTTGTTGAAACGCCTCAGTTTGAGACTGAGTTTGAAGTTCTCGTGTTTTACAATGACCTTGAGTTTTTTTCCGTGGTCTCGTTCCCGCACCCGCACCCGGATCTTGTCGTCGGGGATTTCTTCTCCGCATTCATCCCCGGCGGCTGAGTAAGGATGGCGATCCTCCATGATATGTCTCCTTTGGCAGCGAAGCTCCCGTTATAAGATATAATACGTAGGGACTTAAAAAACGCCCCCGCGGACGGACAACAAGGGGAATGGTAAATGCGCAACCTGCCAGGTCGGTCGTCCAGCGCCGCCCTTCGCCAGCGCCGAATGGTGGTGGCTGCGGTAAATACCCTCTATCTGCTCCTGGGCTCCTTCGTTCTGGCCTTTGGGTTGAACGCCTTCGTGGTCGCCAACGGCCTGGCCGAAGGCGGCCTAACCGGCGTCTCCATCCTCCTCCACTATCTCACCGGCTTTCCGGTAGGGGTTCTCTACCCGTTGGTCAACATCCCCCTTTGGCTGGCTGGCATTCACCTGTTTGGCCGGGGTTTTGCCGCAAAAACCTTGGTTGGCGTCGCCCTGCTTTCCCTGGCCCTGACGGCCACCCGGTCCCTTACCTTTCCCATGCCAGACAAGCTCCTGGCCTCGATCTACGGCGGCTCCTTCATCGGTTTGGGGTTGGGGCTCATCTTCCGGAGCGGCGGTTCCTCCGGGGGCGTGGATATCATCGCCAAGTACCTGAAGGACCGCCGGGGCGTCCCCATGGGGGACACCTACCTGGCAACCGACGTGCTGGTCCTGGGGGTTGCGGCCCTGCTCCTGGGAGCCAACACCGCCCTCTACTCCCTCATCATCACCTTCATCACCGGCCGGGTGGTGGATTACGTCCAGGAGGGCCCCCGCCGCGCAAAAGCGGCCATCATCATCTCCGACTACCCCGAAATGGTGGCCAGGCTCATCACCGAGGAGTTTGACCGGGGCGCCACCTTCCTGGACGAGCAGGCCGCGAAACGCGGGGCAAAAAGGGAATGGCCTGAGCCGCAACCATTTCCCGACAACCTCGCGCCCGTGCCTCGCTTCGAGGCGGCATTGCTGCCCGAGTCCGTCCATCCCTGGATCGCCGATATTGCCGAGCGCGTTTCTTGTCCGCCGGACTTCGTGGCGATT
>JAMDAP010000118.1:411-1950 GCA_023484675.1 Bacillota bacterium | reverse complement strand
AGGAGTTTGACCGGGGCGCCACCTTCCTGGAGGGGGAAGGAGCCTACACGGGCACGGGCAAGCGGGTCGTCCTCTCGGTGCTGAACCGTGCCGAGCTGGCCCGGCTGAAGGAGCAGGTCTGGGAGATTGATCCCCGGGCCTTTGTGATCATCACCGACGTCACGGAGGTGCTGGGGGAAGGGTTCGCCGCTTCCGTCCGCAAGAAATAGAAGGCAGTACTCCCTGTCAGCAGGAAAGGCGCCACCGCCCGCCGAATACGGAGGTCTGTATACAGTACACTCAATACTTCCCTTTGCGGGGAGAGCAGGACTTAGCCCCAGGGCGGGAGGTTTCTGAGTTTGTTGAAACTCAAGCTCAAGGTCCAGAAGGCCCAGCCCCTCTACCAGCAGGTCTACAGCCTGCTGCGGGAGGCCATCGAGAAGGGTGCGGTCGCCCCGGGCCAGCGCCTGGTGGAAACGGCCGTGGCTGAGCAATTGGAAGTGAGCCGGACTCCCGTTCGGGATGCACTGCGCAAACTGGAGAACGAGCACCTGATCGTGGCTCTTCCCGGTGGAGGGTATGAGGCTCACCGGCCCAGTCCGCAGGAGGTGGGGGATCTTTACGATCTCCGGGCCGCCCTGGAAGGGCTGGCGTCCCGCCTGGCCGCCAACCACGCCAGTGCCCGTGATCTCCAGGCCATGGATGAAACCATCCAGGCCATGCGGGAGGCTTATGGGCGTTCGGACCTCAATGCGGTCATCCAACTGAACACCCGGTTCCACGACCTGCTGGTGACCGCCAGTGGCAACAGCTATGTCCAGGAGGTGATGAACCTGCTCCGCCCGCGGATTCTTCAGCTACGCAACTTCGTACGGGAACTGCACGAGGACCCGCGCCTGGTGCTGAAGGCCCACGAGGGCATTTTGAACGCCCTGCAGAGCAGGAACGAGGTACAGGCAGAGAGCTTGATGCCCACCCATATTCTGACCAACCGCCAGACGGCGCTGGAACGCTACCAACGACAAACAAGGGAGTGTGGGTTAGGTTGAATCGCCAGAAGTTAGCTATTCTACTTTCCGTGTTGCTGGCATTGTCCTTGCTGGTCACCGCCTGTGGCAAAGGCGGCCAGTCCGCCGGCTCTGGGGGCTCCGGCGGACCTTCCTCGAGCGGCGCTCCTGCCGCCGAAAAAACCGTTGTGGTCGGCCTGAACGCCGACGCCGCCGGCCTGGATCCGGTCCTGACCATGGACGCCACCACCATTCGCGTACTGCGCCATATTTACGACCCGCTCTTTTTCCGCGACAAGAACATGAAACTGGTCCCGGAGCTGGCCGAGAGCGCCAAATACGTGGACGACAAGACCTGGGAGATAAAGCTGAAGAAGGGGATCAAGTTCCACAACGGGGAGCCCTTTAACGCGGAAGCAGTGAAGTATACCCTGGACTTTGTTCTGGATCCCAACAACAAGGCGCTAACCCGCAGCCTGGTGGACCGCATCACCTCGGTAACCATCGTGGACGACTATACGGTAAAGATAACCACCAAGGAACCCTTCCCCAC
>JAMDAP010000118.1:0-401 GCA_023484675.1 Bacillota bacterium | reverse complement strand
TTCCCCACCCTCCTGGAAAACCTTACGGAGGTCTTCATCGCCCCGCCCAAGCTGGCCAGGGACAAGGGGATGAAGGCGCTGGCTACCGCCCCGGTGGGAACCGGTCCCTACAAGTTCTCCAGTTGGAAGAAGGACCAGGAGATCATCCTGGTCAAGAACGACGACTACTGGAAGGGCAAGCCCGCCATCGACAAGATCGTGTTCCGGGTGATTCCGGAGGTCGGCCCCCGCATCGCCGCCCTGGTGGCCGGGGAGGTTGACCTGGTGCCTGACGTCCCTCCCCACCTCATCAATCAGGTCAAAGCCAGCGGGAAGGCCACGGTCAAGTCGGTGGCAGGCCGCCGGCCGATCTTCATCGCCTTTGACACCATCAACAAAGGCCCCGGGGATCAATCTCCCAG
>JAMDAP010000177.1:7916-21666 GCA_023484675.1 Bacillota bacterium | reverse complement strand
AGTTTGCCGCCGGCTTCCTTCCGACCCCGCCTCACGACGACGCCGTTGCCTTTGGCTAACGGGCTGGTGCTGCCTCGCCCGTAGTGGACTTTCACCACCAAGTCAGCGCCCATGCCGGGCGCACAACGGAAGACGCCCCCGGGGAGGGGGCGTCTTAGCGTTGCTCGCGACTACTTGGGTTGTTTGGAGCGAGAGGCTTTGGAGGTCGTCTGACCTTGCAAGGCGCTTTGGGCTGGATTCTGCTGAATGGCGTCGTTGCCGTCCTGTCTGGCACCCGGTTCGCCGCCGACTTCATGGTACAAGCGGTTGAGGTCGGTGTTGGCAACCATGGTGCGCTTGGGCCATGGTGAGGGGGCCTTGGCCATTCGCAACACCTCCGTAGTCGTGGGAAGTTGGCTTCCTCGATTAGTATGCGCAGTGTGCGCAAAAACCCGCCGCGGTCAAGGCGGCGGGTTCATCGGTAAAGTATGGCGCGCCCGGCAGGACTCGAACCTGCGGTCTTCAGCTCCGGAGGCTGACGTGTTATCCACTACACTACGGGCGCTTGTGTTCAAAGAAGCACTCATTATTATACAACATCACCCGCGGTGGAGCAAGGAGGAAAAATATGGCAGAACGGCCGCCTCTAAAGGCGCCCGGCAACGAGCAGCACGCCGAGCACCATAAAAGCAATGCCGGCGACGTTACGGATAGCGGTGGGAGACACCACCTGGCTAACCCACTCGCCGAAGGTGACCCCAAGCAGTGAGGTAATCGCCAGGGCCAGGGCGGCCCCGACGAATACGGCCCAGGGAGCCTTGTACTGGGCCGTCAGCATCATGGTCGTCAGCTGCGTCTTGTCACCCAGTTCGGCAAAGAAGACCAAGGCAAAGGTGACGAAAGCCGTTTTCCAGTCCATCATGTCCTCCAGGCGGGTAGCTGCCCGGTAAGGAGGTTATGAGGCGGGATGTCCCCCTATGCCTTCCGCTCCTCTGCCCGCCGCCCTTCGGCGCGATGAGCCTTACGGCAGTCCCGGCAATAGCCGTAAAGGATCAGTTCCTGCTCGAGAATGCGAAAACCCAACTGCTTTTCGACGGACTCGTCCAGGGAGCGCAGCAGCTCGTCGGTGAACTCCACCACCTTGCCGCATTGCACGCAGATCAGGTGGTGATGGTGGTGGGTGCGCGCCTCGGTGAACTCATACCGGCTACGCCCGTCGCCAAAGTTAACCTTCTGCAGAATGCCGAGGTCGGCGAGCAGGTCCAGGGTACGGTACACGGTGGCCAGGCCCACCTCGGGGTTGGTCTGCCGAACGATGGCATGCACCTGGTCAGCACTTAGATGATTGGCCCGGTCTTCGCCCTGGGCCTTCTCCATCAGGGCCTTCAGAATTACTTGCCGTTGCGGCGTGATCTTGTAGTCACGCTCAGCCAGCCGCTCGTAAATGTTGCGAAGCAGGTCGGACACTGGCTCACCTCCTTCAACCTATGGGTTCGCTAGAATTATAGCCCTCGGTTGGGGAGACGGTCAAAGGTGGGACGCCATCCGGGGTCTCGACAGCCCATCGGAACTTATTCACACCTGTTGACAAGAATGGGGATAAATCCCACTATTTCGCGTCGCAGTCAGTCCTGCCGGGTGGGCTTGTCGGCCGGCGCAAGCCGCCGATGCACCTCATCCCAATTGCCCGCGGCCTCAGCGGCGCGCTTCAGCATCGCCAACTGGGCGTCCCCCCGCCGGCCGAGGTAGTTCGCCAGGAGATGGGGTACCGCCTCACCGGCGCGGCCCAACTCCAGAAGCAATTCTCCTGCCCACTGGTGCAGATCCAGGGCCGCCTGGCCCTGCGCCGTAGCCAGGCCCTCCCGGGCGGCCCGCAGAGCCTCCTCCGGGCGCCCCAGGCGGCGCAGTTCGGCGACGCGGCGGGAGGTCGCGCGCCATAGATGCGGAAACTGCGCCAACATGGCTACGGCCTCCTCGTCCTGCCCGGAAGCCAGCAGCACCTGGGCCAGCGCCTCAGCCATCAGGTTCTGCCGAAGATCGGCGGCCGGGTCGCGAATCGATAGCACCTGTTCTGCCTCCATTCGCCAGAGGTTCGCCAGCAGTTGCGCCTTGACCCAGGGAACCAGGGAGGAATTGCCGCCGTTACCGCCCACAGCCGCCGCGGCTGCCGCGGCTGCCACGGCCTGGACCAGGGCCTCAGCCGCCGACAGCGCCACCTCAATGGGGGCTTCAATCAAGAACCGCAGCAGGCGGTCCAAGGCCTGATGCCTGTCCGTCCCGTCCAATCTCGGGTCTGCAACCAGGGAGGCGGCTTGTTTGAGTGAGGCCGTCAGGAAGCGGGACAGCAGTCCCTCACGATCACGAGTGCGCGCCGCCAAAGATGCCGTCTGGTCGAGCAACCCCAACAGGGAGACCAGGGCTTCCCTGGGCCGGCCCCGCTGCAGATCAGCCAGGACTGCGTCCCAGCGGGCCGCGAGGGCAGCGACCAGGCCGGCTACCTCTGCCTCCTCCACCCAGCGCCCGGGCGGGACCGGCACGCCCTCGGCCTCCCAGCCTGGAGCCGGCATGGCCGCCACTGCATCCCGCAGAGGCGTCAGGCGGTCGTCTGGCTCGACGGCCAAACGCCCCAGCAACCCGATCAGATCCTCTCCCTGGCTGCCGGCAAGAGGCCGCAGCAAGTCATCCAGGTCGGTGAACCAGGAGCGGCGACGCGTCCAGGCCAGCACCAAAGCGGCCGCGTGGCGGCAGGGTTGGCGGGCGCCGCAGGTGCAGGTGTACTCCGCCCCATCAGGGGCAAGCCGGGCGGTCACCTCGTAATCAGCCCGAAAGCCCTCCAGCCCTCCCGCCAGGCGGTCCCCAGCGGCCATGAGACGCCGCAGGCGCTCCGCCACCACATAGTCGTCCGCCGCCGCCAGAAGGCCGGAGGGGAAGAGGGAGGGCATGTCCGATTCGGCCAGATGGCGCAGGGATGAGCTCGCCACGTCAACCCTCCTCATCAGGTGCAACCGTGCAACTTAACGCTGTTGCTGGGCCCGAGCCGGCAAGGCCCCCGTCTGAAAGTACCGCACCAGGCCGGCGAACAGGCTCCAGGCCACCTGCTGCCGGTACTCCGGGGTGAGCAGCATCTGCTCCTCGCGCGTGTTGCTGAGGAACCCGATCTCCACGGTAACGGCCGGAATCTTCAGGTTCTCCAGCAGGTACTGGTCGATACGGTGGTTGGGCTCGCGGTCGGTGTTGGCGGTGAGGCGCACCAGCTCGTCCTGCAAGGCCGTCGCCAGGCGGCGGTTTTCAGACGACCCCGAGGCCAGGTAGAACGTCTGAGCCCCATGCATGGAAGGCAGGGTGGGGAACGAGTTGGCGTGGATCGACAGGAAGACATCGGCCCCGCTCTCGTTGCCCAGGGCCACGCGAGCCGCCAGGTCCTGGCGTTTGCGTTGGCGCAGGCTTTGAGCCTTGGCGGCATCAGCCAGGTCCCGGTCCGCCTCCCTGGTCAGCACCGCCTTGGCTCCGGCCTGATTCAAAAGGTCCCTCAGCCGCAGGGCTACATCAAGGGTAATGGCCTTCTCCACTGAACCGCTGCGCCCTACGGCACCGCCGTCGGGTCCACCGTGGCCCGGGTCCAGCACCACCGCCTTACCGGCCAGCACCATCGCTGCCTGCTCACGCAAGACGGCAGCGGGCAGCGCCGGCGGCTCCACCCCCGCCAGGGCCGTCAGGACAGCGATGAGCAAGGCCACCACGCCAAGGGTTCGCCTCTCCCTCACCCGACTCCCCCCTTCCTTTCGACCACCGGCCGCGCCTCGGAGCGGCGAGCCGGACGTCCCCAAAAGTCTATGGCTGGGGGGAAAGTCCTATGTATACGGGCGTGGCATAACTCTGGTCGGACAGGCGACAGGACGTGGGGTGCCGGCCGCGGGGCCGGCGCCTGAACGAAAAGGGCCGGCCCCCGTGGGCCGGCCGCATCCGATTAACGCTTGGAGAACTGAGGCCGCTTGCGCGCCTTTTTCAGACCGTACTTCTTGCGTTCCTTCATCCGCGGATCGCGGGTGAGGAACCCGGCCTTCTTCAAGGGCGGCCGGTTGTTAACATCCACCTGCAGCAGCGCCCGGGCAATGCCATGGCGGACCGCGCCAGCCTGGCCGGCGACACCGCCGCCCATGACGCTCACCAGCACGTCGTACTTGCCCAGGGTGTCTGTAATCTTGAGCGGCTGCTCAATGATCATCTGCAAGGTGCGCAGCGGAAAGTACTCCTCAAACGGGCGGTCGTTGACGACGATCTTGCCGCTACCCGGGATGAGGCGGACACGGGCGACCGACTCCTTGCGCCGGCCGGTGCCACGGTACTGAATCAGTTCCTTGGCTGCCTTCGCCAATTCTGTCCCCTCCCTACTCTGCAATGGTCAGCGGCTGAGGCTTCTGGGCGCCGTGGGGGTGCTCCGGTCCGCTGTAGACCTTGAGCTTCCTGAACATCGCCCGTCCCAGGCTGTTCTTGGGCAACATGCCCCTGACCGCCATCTCCACCACCCGCTCCGGCTTGGTAGCAATCATCCGCGCGAAGCTGGTGGACTTGAGGCCGCCAATGTAACCCGTGTGGTGGTAATAGACCTTCTTCTCCGGCTTCTTGCCGGTCAGCCGCACCTTCTCAGCGTTGATGACGATGACGTGATCGCCCGTGTCAATGAAGGGCGTGAAGGTCGGTTTGTGTTTGCCGCGCAGAACCGCCGCCACCTGGCTCGCCAAGCGGCCGAGGGTCTTGCCCTCCGCGTCCACCACGTGCCACTGGCGGATGATCTCCGACGGCTTCGCCACGTAGGTCGAGTGTTCCATGGTGATCCTCCCAACGTTTCTCGCTGCGGAGCCGACGCGGCGGGTCGTACCACTCCGGTCCGGGGCTGGTGGAGTCGGCGGGTCTGACCTGGCGGGCCTCCGTCCTCAATCCAAAAAAGCATGATGAAGGACATACAGCAGTCAATATTTTACGGGATTCCCGGTCCTGAGTCAAGCTGGAGAAAGGCCTGGGGCATCATTGTCATAATGTACCGCCATCAGGCACAGCCCCTGGGGCGGCAGGGTCCTCCCCGCCAGGCCGCGGTCTCCGGAGGTCAGCGCCTTGACCACGTCCTCCGGGTCACGCCGTCCGGCCCCGACCTCCAGCAACGTACCGGCGATAATGCGGACCATGTTGTACAGGAACCCATCCGCCTCCACCCACACCTGCACCAGACGGCCATTGACGGTACCGGTCAGCGGCTCGGCCTCCACGCGGCACCGGAGCACCGTGCGCACCGAGGTTTTGGCCGAGCTTCCCGTGGCCCGGAAGGCGGCGAAGTCATGCCGCCCCTCCAGCCGCCGAGCGGCCTGGTCCATGGCCGCCACGTCCAGGGGCTCGCGCCAGAGGTAAGCGCAGCGGCTCATAAGGGGCACCGGGAAGCGAGCGTTCTGGATGGTGTAGCGGTAGGCCTTGGAGCGGGCGGAGAAGCGAGCGTGGAAGTCGGGGGGCATCTCCCGGGCCTCCTGGACCACAATGCCCGGCGGCAGGTGGGCATTAAGGGCCCAGGGGAAGCGGTCCAGAGGCAGGGCCGAGGCGCTGCGGAAGCTCACCACCTGGCCGAGGGCGTGAACCCCGGCGTCGGTGCGTCCGGCTGCAGCCAGGACGGCCGGCTTGCCGGTCACCTCGCGGATGGCCCGCTCCAACGCCTCCTGAATGCTCAGGTCGCCCTTCTGCCGCTGAAAGCCGTGCAGACCGGTGCCGTCATACTGTACCACCAGTTTGATGTTGCGGGAAACTTGGGGCGCGGCCGGCGGCGGACCACCGGCGGAAGTCGCTTCGTCACTCATGGCTAGCCTCCAAGGACGCCCAGCCACCCTGGGGCCGGCAGAAACCGCAGCCACACCACGGATGCCGTCAGCAAGGCCACCAGCACCAGGGCCCCTGCATCCACCCCGGTAAAACGGAGCTGCTTGAGCCGCGTGCGGCCCTCGCCGCCGCGGTAGCAGCGCGCTTCCATGGCCATGGCCAGTTCGTCCGCCCGGCGGAAGGCGCCGACGAAGAGCGGCACCAGCAGGGGTACCAGCCCCCTGGCCCGCTGCAGGGGATTGCCGCTTTCGAAGTCGGCGCCCCGAGCCATCTGCGCCTTCATGATTTTATCCGCCTCTTCCAATAGGGTCGGGATGAAGCGCAGGGCAATGGTCATCATCATCGCCAACTCGTGAGCCGGCAGGCCCAGCCGCTTGAAGGGCTGCAGAAGGCGCTCCAGCCCATCGGTGAGGGCAATGGGCGAGGTGGTCAAGGTCAGCAGGGAGGTCACGAAAACCAGCAGCACCAGCCGGTAGCTGAGAAAGATGCCCTGGGTCAGGCCTTCCCGGGTGGCCACCAGCGGCCCCCAATGCCAGATGGGCGTGCCCGGGGTGAGGAACACCTGCAGGACCATGGTCAGCACCAGCAGGAACAGGAGCGGCCGCAAGCCACGCAGCAGGTAGCTGATGGGAATGGATGAGAGGGCGACCACCAGGACGGAGAAGGCCGTCACGACCAGGTACCCCATCAGCCCGTGGGCCAGGAAAAGCAACACCACGAAGGCAGTGACGCCCAGGATCTTGGTGCGGGGGTCGAGCCGGTGCACCGGGGACGTCCCCGGCACGTACTGGCCAAGGGTGATGTCCTTAAGCACGTGCGGCCCCCCTTTCCCCAGAGGCCGCCGCGGGCGGCAGAGTCCCGGCGCGGTTGCGCAGGCAGGCGGCCAGTTCCTCCCGGGCTTCCTCCACCGTGAGCACGTCGGCACGGACCGACAGCCCACGGTCCCGCAGGGCTTGCATCAGGCTGGTCACCTGCGGCACGCCAAGGCCCATGGCCGCCAGCTCGGCGGCGTGGGCAAAGACCTCCCGCGGCGTGCCCTGCAGGGCAACGCGCCCGCGATGGAGCACCACCAAGCGCTGTGCTACTCGCGCCACGTCCTCCATGGAGTGCGAGACCAGTACCACCGTCAGCCCGTAATCGGCGTGAAGGCGCTGGATCTGGCCCAGGATTTCCTCACGTCCACGCGGGTCGAGGCCGGCCGTTGGCTCGTCCAGAATGAGCACCTTGGGCTGCATCGCCAGCACACCGGCGATGGCCACCCGGCGGATCTGGCCGCCGGACAGCTCAAAGGGGGACCGGTCCAGCACCTCCTCCGGCAGCCCCACCCTATGCAGGGCCGCCAGCACCCGCTCCTCCACCTCGCTCGGGCCGAGGCCCAGGTTGCGCGGGCCGAAGCCTACGTCCTTGCCCACGGTTTCCTCGAAGAGCTGGTGCTCGGGGTACTGGAAGACCAGGCCGACCTTTTGCCGCACCGCCTTGAGGCTGCCCTTGCTGGTGGCGGTGATCGCCACGTCGTCCACGAGCACGTGGCCGGAGGTTGGGCGCAGCAGGCCGTCGAGATGCTGAATCAGCGTAGACTTGCCCGACCCGGTGGCGCCGATCAGGCCCAGAAACTCGCCGTCGCGAATCTCCAGGCTGATGCCGTCAAGGGCCCGCACCTCCAGGGGGCTGTCCTGATTATAGATATGGCTCAGGTTGTTGATGAGGATGGGCATAGAGCTGACACCATTTCTTCCACCGTCAGGACGTCCTTGGGCACGGGCAGGCCCAGGGCATGGAGCTGCGCCGCCAGTTCCGTGACCTGCGGCACGTCCAGCCCCAGGGCCTTGATCTCCTCCACCCGGGAAAAGACCTCCCGCGGGGTCCCGGACAGTACCATACGTCCTGCTTCCATGACCAGGACGCGGTCCGCCAGCACCGCCTCGTCCATGTGGTGCGTGATATGGAGGATGGTGATGCCTTCCTCCTGGTTCAGACGCTGGATAGTCTGTATGACCTCGCGCCTGCCGCTGGGGTCAAGCATCGCCGTCGGTTCATCCAGCACAATCACCCGCGGGCGCATGGCCAGAATGCCGGCGATGGCCACCCGCTGCTTCTGACCGCCGGAAAGCAGGTGCGGCGCGCGGGTGGCAGAGTCAACCATGCCCACCGCCGCCAGCGCCTCGTCCACCCGCCGCCGGATCTCCGCCGGCGGGATACCGAGGTTCTCCGGCCCGAAGGCCACGTCCTCCTCCACGGTGGTGGCGATGAGCTGGTTATCCGGGTTCTGAAAGACCATGCCGGCAGTGCGCCGGATGTCCCACAGAAACCGCTGCTCCCGAGTATCCCAGCCCCCTACCCAGACGGCGCCGTCCGTAGGCAGGAGCAAGGCGTTGATGTGCTTCGCCAGGGTGGACTTGCCCGACCCGTTGTGGCCCAGGATGGCGACAAACTCGCCTTCCCGCACAGCCAGAGACACCTGGTCCAGGGCCGGGGTCTCCCTAGTAGCATCATAGCGGTGGGTTACCCCCACCGCTTTGACGACCTCGGTACTTGGCTTTTGGGACACGGCTACACCAGCTCAATGATCGCCATTGGAGCCGCGTCGCCGCGCCGGGGGCCCACCTTGATGATGCGGGTGTAGCCGCCCTGCCGCGCCTGGTAGCGCGGGGCAATGGTGTCAAACAGCTTCTTGCTGATGTCCTCGTCGGTGAGGTAGCCGATCACCCGGCGCTTCGCCGCAAGGCTTGGTGTCCTGGCATCGGTGATCATCTTCTCCACGATGGGGCGCAGCTCGTGAGCCTTGGCTTCGGTGGTCTCGATCTTTTCCTCGCGGAACAGGGCGGTGGCCAGAGCCCGAAAGAGGGCCCGGCGCTGCTCCATGGTCCGCCCGAGCTTCGCATACTTTGCCACGGTTCACACCTCTACTTGGGCCCGGAGCGCCTTAGTCCTCGGATTCACGCAAGCCAAGGCCGATGGCGGCCAGCTTCTGCGTGACTTCCTCCAGGGACTTTTTGCCCAAATTCCGGACCTTGATCATTTCTTCGTCAGTCTTGGAGGTCAGCTCCGCAACGGTGTTGATGCCGGCACGCTTCAGGCAGTTGTAAGAGCGAACCGAGAGGTCCAGTTCCTCGATGGTCATTTCCATCAGGCGGTCCCGCACATTCTCGTCTTTCGGCACCATGATCTCAACCTCGTCCATATCCCCGGTCAGGGACGTGAACAGGGCCAGATGCTCGTTCAGGATACGAGCTCCAAAGGACACGGCCTCATCCGGTTTGATGGTCTTGTTGGTCCAGACCTCCAGAACCAACCGGTCAAAGTTGGTGGTCTGGCCCACCCGCGTGTCCTCCACAGCGTAGTTGACGCGCTGCACCGGAGTGAAGATGGAGTCCACTGCGACGACGCCGATGGGCTGGTCCGGCTTCTTGTTGCGATCCGAAGGCACGTACCCCCTGCCCCGCTCCACCGTCATTTCCATGAACAGTCGGGCTGTGCGGTCCAGGGTGGCGATGGGATGCTCCGGGTTGAGGATTTCCACATCGGCATCGGTGATGATGTCGGCCGCCGTAACCACGCCTTCACCCTCCGCCTCGATGCGGATGATCTTCGGGTCGTCGGAGTGCATCTTGATTGCCAGTTCCTTGAGGTTGAGGATGATGTCGGTGGTATCCTCAACCACCCCGGGAATGGTGGAGAACTCGTGCAACACACCATCGATCTTCACCGTGGTGATGGCGGCGCCGGGCAGCGAGGAAAGCAGCACACGGCGCAGCGAGTTGCCGAGGGTAATGCCATAGCCGCGCTCCAGCGGTTCGACCACGAACTTGCCGTGGGAATTGTCGGGCGCAAGCTCCACCACATCGATGCGGGGCTTTTCCATCTCGATCATCAAACGACCCCCCTGAATCCGGATACACTCGACCTACGCTTTGGCACTAGCGGGAGTACAATTCAACGATCATCTGCTCCTGCACCGGGGTGTCGATCTCCTCACGCCGAGGCACGCGCAGCACCGTGATGCGCAGGGCCTCCGGCTCATAGGAGAGCCACTGCGGAATCGTCCGGGCCGCCGAATACTCAGCCAGTTCCTTAAGCCGCGGCGAGGACTTGGACGTGTCGCGCACCGCCACCACGTCGCCGGCGCGAACCTGGAAGGAGGCGATGTTGACCTTCCTGCCGTTCACCGTGAAATGGCCGTGGCGTACTAACTGCCGTGCCTCGGTGCGGGAGGTGCCCAAACCGACGCGGTAGATGATGTTGTCCAGGCGCCGCTCCAACAGGGATAAGAGGTTCTCGCCGGTGACGCCTTTCATGCGGTCGGCCTTCTCGAAGTAATGTTCGAACTGGCCTTCCAGAACGCCGTACATGCGGCGGGCCTTCTGCTTCTCGCGAAGCTGAATGCCATATTCGGACTGCTTCTTGCGGCTGGGGCCGTGCATGCCGGGCGGGACCGGGCGCCGATCGATGGCGCATTTGGGAGAATAGCATCGCTCGCCCTTGAGGTAGAGTTTCATACCTTCGCGGCGGCAGAGCTTGCAGTCAGGACCTGTATAACGAGCCAAAGGGCCTTGACACCTCCTGCTACACGCGCCGGCGCTTGGGCGGCCGGCAACCGTTATGCGGAATGGGAGTAACGTCCTTGATCATGTTCACTTCGAGGCCTGCAGTCTGGAGGGAGCGAATGGCGGCCTCGCGGCCGGAACCCGGGCCCTTGACGAAAACCTCGACTTCCTTGAGCCCGTATTCCATGGCAGCGCGGGCGGCCTTCTCGGCTGCAGTCTGCGCGGCGAAGGGCGTGCTCTTCCGCGAGCCCTTAAAACCCATGCCACCGGAAGTGGCCCAGGAGAGGGTGTTGCCTGCGGTATCGGTGATGGTAACGATGGTGTTGTTGAATGTTGACTTGATGTGCGCAATGCCCCGGTCGACATGCTTCCGGTCCTTGCGCTTGGCCCGGGTCGGGTTACGACGCGGATTGGCCACGGCTATCCCTCCTCCTTACTTGGTCACCTTGCGCTTGACGCCGACGGTCCGCTTCGGCCCCTTGCGGGTCCGGGCGTTGGTCTTGGTGCGCTGCCCGCGGGTAGGCAAGCCACGGCGATGGCGCAAGCCACGGTAGCTTCCAACTTCGATCAGGCGCTTAATGTTGAGCTGAACTTCGCGCTGCAGATCACCCTCGACCTTATACTCCTTGTCGATGGTTTCACGCAGCTTGCTGACTTCTTCTTCTGTCAGGTCGCGCACACGGGTGTCGGGGTTGATCCCGGTCTTCTGAAGGATCTCCCGAGACGTGGCCCAACCGATCCCGTAAATGTACGGGAGCGCCGCCTCGACGCGCTTGTCGCGGGACAGGTCCACACCGGCGATACGAGCCATCTTGGGAATCGACCTCCTGGAGGTAAATACGGGTATAGAAGCGGGCCCCCCCTTTGCCGGGCTCACAGACCGCAGTCGGCCCGTGCAGCCGCGCCCGGACAGCGAGTCCGACCCGACGAACGCCTAACGGCTCCTTACCCCTGCCTCTGCTTGTGCTTGGGGTTCTCGCAGATGACCATGACATGTCCCTTGCGCTTGATGATCTTGCATTTTTCGCAAATCCTCTTCACAGATGGGCGGACTTTCATGATTTCGCCCCCCTTTCCTGGGCTGTAACTTAGAAATTGTACCATGGCGCCGGGCGGTTCGTAAAGCAAGACCCCGACGGCCGAAACTTGGCTGTTGCTTGGCGGGAGCGAGTGCTCGTTTACTTATAGCGATAGGTGATGCGGCCTCGGGTGAGGTCGTACGGGGACAGCTCCACCGTTACCCGATCCCCTGGCAAGATGCGGATGAAGTGCATACGGATCTTGCCAGAGACGTGCGCCAGAACCTTGTGGCCGTTGGCCAGCTCCACGCGGAACATGGCGTTCGGCAGGGGCTCGATGACCGTGCCCTCCACCTCGATGACGTCGTCCTTGGCCATGGTTCCCTCTCCTCACACTCGCAAACTTTGTATGATATCGCGCAGATCCTCGTCGGTGAGGGTCAGCCGGGATTTCAGCCTCTGCACCGCGGTCGCCGGGGGCGTTGCCGCCAGCGCCAGGTGCTTGACGTTCTTCTCCTTGGGCCTGGCCGCCGGACGGCTTTTCCCGTCGGCCACGGCTACCCGACCAGGGCCGAGGATCTTGACCACCACGTAGACCGTGCCGCGATCCCGCCCGGCCAGGGAGGTCACCAGGGCCCCGGGAAGCAGTTCAGCTATAGCCAACCAGCGCACCCCCGGGAAGGGCTACTCCCACCCATTATGTCCTCTTGCATCCAAACCTATCCAGGTCTTTGTGCTCGCCGCAGCGGTTGGGCAAGGAGTAGGGCTGCTAGGGCAGCGTCAGAATCTGCGCCCCTTGCTCCGTCAGGGCCACGGTGTTCTCGAAGTGGGCCGACAGCGATCCGTCGGTGGTCACCACGGTCCATCCGTCCCCCAGCGTCCTCACCGAGTAGCCTCCGGCGTTGACCATCGGCTCGATGGCCAGAACCATGCCCGGCCGCAACTGAGGTCCTTGCCCGGGCTCGCCAAAGTTGGGAATCTGCGGGTCTTCATGCATCTTGGTGCCGATGCCGTGGCCCACATAGTCCCGCACCACCGAGAACCCCTGGGTCTCAACGTACGCCTGCACGGCGTAGCCGATGTCCGAGAGGTGGCCGCCAAGGCGCGCCTGGGCAACGCCGCGGGCAAGAGACTCCTCCGTGACCTCCATCAGCCGGCGCGCTTCCTCTGAAACCGTCCCCACGGGCCAGGTGCGGGCCATGTCGCCGTGGAAGCCGCCATAAAAGACGCCGATGTCCACGGAGATGATGTCGCCGTTCCTGAGCTTATGCTGGGCCGGGATGCCGTGCACGACTTCCTCGTTGAGGGAGGCACAGATGCTGGCTGGGTAGCCCAGATAGCCCTTGAAGGAAGGGCTGCCGCCCATCTTGCGGATAAAGGTCTCGGCAATGTGGTCCAGTTCGGCCGTGGTGACGCCGGGGGCGATGGCCTTGGCCACCTCCTGGTGGGCCAAGGCCGTCAACCGGCCGGCTTCGCGCATGGCCTGGATTTCTCGGTCCGACTTCAGAATGATCATGACGCCTGTCTTTCTTTCGCCTTGGCGGTGACGGCCGCCTCAATGCGACCGGCAACCTCCTCGGGCGACCCCAGCCCGTCCACCGATGCCAACAGGTTGCGTTCGCCGTAGTAATCGACCAAGGGTGTGGTCTGCCGGTCGTAGGCCTCCAGGCGGGTGCGAATGGCCTCTGGATTGTCGTCGGCGCGCTGCCGGCCGGCCATGCGTTCCAGCAGAACGTCGCGGGGAACCTCCAGCAGAATCACGGCTTCCAGGCTGATGCCATGCTGGCGCAGCACCTCGCCAAAGGCGTCGGCCTGCGGGATGGTCCGGGGGAAGCCGTCGAGGATGAATCCGGATTCGCAATCGGGTTGGGCGACCCGCTCGCGCACGATGCCGATCATGATCTCGTCCGGTACCAACTCGCCCCGGTCCACGTAGACCTTGGCCTGCCGCCCCAGCGGCGTGCCATCCTTCATGGCCGCCCGAAGAATATCTCCGGTGGCGATGTGCGGAATCCCGTAACGCTTGACCAGGATGTCCGCTTGGGTTCCCTTGCCGCTGCCCTGCGGCCCAAGCAGAATGATGTGCATGGTAGCGCACCTCCAGGCCCGCTGCGCCAGGCGCAGCTATTTCATGAAGCCCTGGTAGTGCCGCATCATCATGTGTGCTTCGATCTGCTTCATCGTCTCCAGGGCGACGCCGACCACGATGAGGAGCGAGGTGCCGCCGAACTGGAAGCTAGGAACCTTGCTGATATAGGCGATGAGATACGGCAGCATGGCGATGAACGCCAGGAATACGGCGCCGGGCAGGGTCAGGCGAGTGATCACGCGGCGTAGCCGATGTCCGAG
>JAMDAP010000177.1:0-7906 GCA_023484675.1 Bacillota bacterium | reverse complement strand
CGAGGCCATCCGCAAGGGGACAAAGCCGCCATACTTCTTGATGTTGTCGGAGATCTCCTGCGGGTTGTAGGTGATGGCTGTGTAGAAATAGGTGAAGAACAGGATCAGGAGCGGATAGGCGAACAGATAGAACAGCGACGAGAAACCGAAGTACCGGTTGAGGAATTGGGCCCAGCCGGTGTTCGGGTTGAACTGCGCAATCGTGGCCGGCATGGCCAGAATGGACGCGGCGAAGATGATCGGCATGACGCCGGCCTGGTTCACCTTGATCGGCAGGTGGGTGCTCTGGCCGCCGTAGACCTTGCGGCCCACAACGCGCTTGGCATACTGGACCGGCAGCCGGCGCTCGCCCTCGGTGATCAGCACCACCATCGCCACCACGGCGATGGCGATCATCGCCACGACCAGGAAGACGAGGAACGACAGGGTGCCGGCGGTCAGGTACTTGTAAGCCTCACCCAGGTAACCCGGATAGCGGGCCACAATACCGAAGAAGATCAGCAGGGATATGCCGTTGCCGATGCCCTTGTCAGTGATCGCTTCGCCCAGCCACATCAGAAAGACGGTGCCGGCGGTCAGCGTCAGGGCGATCAGCAGCACGCTCCAGATGCTGTAGTTATAGATGTAAGCCTGAAGACCGACGGACGTGCCGAGGGCCTGGACCAGGGCCAGCACCACGGTGCCGTAGCGGGTGTACTGGGTGATCTTGCGACGGCCCTCCTCGCCTTCCTTGGCCAATTTCTCCAGGGCAGGGAAGACGATGGTCAGCAGTTGCAAGATGATGGACGCGTTGATGTAGGGCATGATGCCCATGGCAAATACGGTGAAGTTCTTCAGGGCTCCGCCGGAGATCAGGTCGATGAAACCAAAAAGCGTGCCGCTGCTGATCAGCTTGGCGATCTCCACACGGTTGACGCCGGGGACCGGAACGTGGGCCCCGAGCCGAAATACGATCAGCATGCCAAGGGTGAAGAGGATCCGGCGACGCAGGTCGGGGATGCGGAAGGCACCCCTGAGGGTTTCCAGCACCTAAATCACCTCAGCTCTGCCGCCGGCCGCCTCGATCTTCTCCCGTGCCGACTGGGTGAAGGCCTGGGCGCGGACCGTCAGCTTCTTGGTCAGCTCGCCTCCGCCAAGAATCTTGACCCCGCCCTTGGCCCGCTTCAGAAGCCGGGTGCCGTAGAGCAGTTCGGGGGTCACTTCGGTGCCGTCCTCGAAGCGGTTGAGCGCCTCCAGGTTCACCGTGGCGTATTCCTTCCGAAAAATGTTGGTAAAGCCGCGCTTGGGCAAGCGGCGGAACAAAGGCATCTGGCCGCCTTCAAAGCCCGGGCGCACGCCACCGCCGGAGCGGGCGTTTTGGCCCTTGTGGCCCTTGCCCGAAGTCTTGCCCAGGCCGGAGCCAATGCCGCGGCCGACTCGGCGGCCAGGGCGGCGTGAGCCGGGGGCGGGGCCTAGTTCGTGCAGTTTCATGCTTCCGTAACCTCCAGGAGGTGGCTGATCTTATCGATCATGCCGCGAATCTGGGGCGTGTCCGCGTGCACCGCCACATCGCCAATTCGGCGCAGGCCGAGGGCGTTAGCGATCAGTTCCTGCTTGGGGGGCCGCGCAATAAAGCTCTTGACCAGCTTCACCTGAACCTTTTTGGTGTCTGCCACGCTAGCCACCCCCTAACCCTGAATCTGTTCAACGGTCTTGCCCCGCAGGCGGGCGACGTCCTCAGCGCTCTTCAGCTGCTGGAGACCCGCCAGGGTGGCGTGGACCTGGTTGTTGGCGTTGTTGCTGCCGATGGACTTGGTCAGCACGTCCCGAATGCCGGCCAGCTCCAGGACGGCGCGGACCGCGCCGCCGGCGATCACGCCGGTGCCTTACGACGCTCTTCCGATCTGCACCTGTCCGGCGCCGAAGTGCCCGAGGGATACGTGGGGAATTGTAGTACCAACGCGGGGTATGGTGATCATGTTCTTCTTGGCGTCTTCGATCCCCTTGCGGATGGCCTCGGGAATCTCAGTGGCCTTGCCGCTGCCGGCGCCGACCTTGCCATCACCGTCCCCGACTACCACCAAAGCGGAGAAGCTCATCCGGCGGCCGCCCTTTACGGTCTTGGCCACGCGGTTGATGGAGACAACCTTCTCCTTTAGCTCATCCTGATTCCTGTTTGCGTCAAAACGCGCCACGGTCTCCCTCCTTCCTAAAACTTCAGCCCAGCTTCACGGGCGGCTTCGGCCAGGGCCGCGATGCGGCCATGGTAGAGGTAGCCGCCGCGGTCGAAGACGACCTGCCCCACGCCCTTCTCCAGGGCGCGCTTGGCGATGGCCGTACCCACCGCCTTGGCCGCCTCGGCGTTGCCGCCGCTCTTCAACTGGGCCTTCAGTTCAGGGTCGAGAGAGCTGGCCGCAACCAGTGTGTTGCCGGTCTCATCTACGATAATCTGGGCGTAGATGTGGCCGTTGCTGCGGAAGACGTTCAGCCGAGGCCGAGCCGTCGTGCCGATGACCTTCCGACGCACGCGATCGTGGCGCACCTGGCGGGCCTCGTTCCTATCCTGCTTGGTCAGCACGGAATTTCACTCCCTTCGCCTGGGTGCGACTACTTCTTGCCGGTCTTGCCGACCTTGCGGCGGACCCGCTCGCCGGCGTAACGGATGCCCTTGCCAAGGTACGGCTCCGGCGGCCGCACGTCCCGGATGTTGGCCGTCAAAGCGCCAACCGCTTCCTTGTCAATGCCCTTGACCACAACGGCTGCCGGATTGGGCACCTCGATGTCGATGCCGGCCGGTGGATCAATTTCCACCGGATGGGAGAAGCCGACGGTGAGCACCAGCTTCCTGCCCGACTTGGCAGCCCGGTAGCCCGTTCCCACCAGCTCCAGGTTCTTCTGGTAGCCCTTCGTCACGCCCTCCACCATATTGGCGATGAGGGTGCGGGTGAGGCCGTGCAAGGCCCGGTGCTGCCGTTCCTCACTGGGACGGCTGACCGTAACCGTGTTGTCTTCAATCTTGACGATCATATCGCTGCTGATTTCCCGGCTAAGCTCGCCTTTGGGGCCCGTGACGGAAACGCGGTTCCCATTGAGCTTGACCTCGACGCCTGCCGGAAGCGCGATGGGCTGCTTACCTACTCGCGACACATGGACACCTCCCTCACGTTGCACCTGGCAGGCCGTCTACCAAACGTAGCAGAGAACCTCGCCACCGAGACCTTCGGCCCGCGCCTGCTTGTCGGTGAGGATGCCCTTGCTGGTAGACAGCACGGCAACCCCCAAACCGCCCAGCACCTTCGGAATCTCGTCTTTCCTGGCGTAGACGCGGAGGCCTGGTTTGCTGATGCGCTTGAGGCCGGTAATGACCTTGCTCTTGCCTGGTCCGTACTTCAGATACACCCGGATGACACCCTGATGGCTGTTGTCCACCCATTCGTAATCCCGGACGTACCCCTCATCCTTCAAAATCTGCACGATGGCCTTCTTCATCTTAGACCCGGGAATCTCCACACGGTCGTGATTGGCCGCATGGGCATTGCGAATCCGGGTGAGAAGATCGGCGATCGAATCGGATACAATCACTCGGCTACCTCCTTCCCAAAGGAACGCCGTTTACCAGCTGGCCTTCGTAACCCCCGGAATTTCGCCCAGATGGGCCCGCTCCCGGAAGCAGATGCGGCACATGCCGAACTTGCGCATGTAGGCGTGGGGACGCCCGCAGATCTTGCAACGGTGGTACCGGCGAACCGAAAATTTCGGGGCGGCATTGGCCTTGTTGATAAGCGCCGTTTTCGCCACGTCGCGTCCTCCTTTAAGCTTCCTTGAAGGGCATGCCCATCAGCTTGAGCAGTTCCTTGGCTTCTTCGTCGGTCTTGGCGGAGGTGACGATGATCACGTCCATGCCACGGACCTTTTCGACCTTGTCGTAGTCGATTTCGGGGAAAATCAGCTGCTCCTTGAGGCCCAGGGCATAGTTGCCGCGGCCGTCGAAGGACTTGGGCGAGATGCCGCGAAAGTCGCGCACCCGGGGGAGCGCCACGTTCACCAGCCGGTCAAAGAAGTCATACATGCGCTCGCCGCGCAGCGTGACCTTCGTGCCGATGCTCATGCCCGCACGGACCTTGAAGTTGGCGATGGATTTCTTGGCCTTGGTCACCACCGGCTTCTGTCCGGTGATGGTCGTCAGGTCAGCCACCGCCGCATCCATCGCCTTGGCATTCTGAATGTTGTCGCCAACACCCATGTTGACGACGATCTTCTCCAGTCTGGGAATCTGCATCACGTTCTTGTAGCCAAAGCGCTTCTGCATAGCAGGAGCGACTTCGTTTGCAAACCGTTCCTTGGCTCGCGCCACGATCGCACCTCCTTTAACCGAGCGTCTCGCCGCAGTGGATGCACTTGCGGACGGATTGGCCGTTCTCCAAAATCACGTGCCCGGTGCGGCTGGGGGTGTTGCAGCGCGGGCAGACGAGCATCACGTTGGAGGCGTGAATAAGGGCTTCCTGCTCGATGATTCCGCCCTGCATGGTCTTCTGGTTGGGCTTCTGGTGTTTCTTGACCATGTTCACGCCCTCAACCATGACCCGGTTCTTGTCTGGAACCACCCGCAGGATCTTGCCGCGCTTGCCCTTATCCTTACCGGCGAGCACCACCACGATGTCGCCCTTCTTCACATGCAGCTTGGGCTGGCTCACAGCGGACCTCCTTTCTGCCCTTAGAGCACCTCGGGCGCTAAGGAGATGATCTTCATAAATTCCTTCTCACGGAGTTCGCGGGCCACGGGTCCGAAGATGCGGGTGCCCTTGGGCTCCTTCTCATCCTTCAAGATCACGGCCGCGTTCTCATCAAACTTGATGTAGGAACCGTCCTCGCGGCGCAGCCCCTTCTTGGTGCGCACGATGACAGCCTTCACCACATCGCCCTTCTTGACGATACCGCCGGGGTTGGCTTCCTTCACCGAAGCGGTAATGATGTCACCGATGTTGCCGTAGCGGCGGAAGCTCCCACCCATGACCTGGATGCACATCAGTTCTTTGGCGCCGGTGTTGTCGGCGACCGCCAGGCGAGTTTGAGCCTGGATCATGGCGACTTCCCTCCCTGCTACTTGGCCTTATCGATAACTTCAATCACGCGCCAGCGCTTGTCTCTGGACAACGGCCGGGTTTCCATGATCCGGACGCGGTCTCCCTCGTGGGCGGCGCCGTCCTCGTCATGGGCCTTGTACCGCTCAGTGCGCTTCTGGCGCTTGCCGTACAGGGGATGCTCAACGAGGGTCTCGACGGCCACGATTACCGTCTTCTCCATCTTGTCGCTGACCACGGTGCCAACGCGGGTCTTGCGGAGGTTGCGTTCCATTATCCTGGTGTGCCTCCTTCCCTAGGCCTGCTTGAGCTGCCGCTCATGCAGAACGGTCTGCACCCGGGCGATGGAGCGCCGAACGTCGCGAATGCGCGCCGGGTTCTCCAGCTGACCGGTGGCGTGCTGGAAGCGGAGCTTGAAGAGTTCGTCCTTGAGCGAGTCCAGCTTGGAGGTGAGCTCATCGACGGAAAGATCGTGCGCTTCCTTAGCTTTCATGCGCTTCACCACCCATTTCCTCGCGGCTTACAAACTTGGTCTTGACGGACAGCTTGTGCGCCGCCAGCCGCATGGCCTCCCGAGCCACATCCTCAGGAACGCCGGAGATCTCAAACAGCACCCGGCCCGGCCGCACCACAGCCACCCAGTACTCGGGGGCGCCCTTGCCGGAACCCATGCGGGTCTCAGCAGGCTTCTTGGTGATGGGCTTGTCGGGAAAGATCTTGATCCAAACCTTGCCGCCACGCTTGATATAACGGGTCATGGCGACACGGGCAGCCTCAATCTGACGATCGGTGATCCAGGCCGGTTCCAGCGACTGCAGCCCGTACTCGCCAAAAGTCACCTCGCCGCCGCGGTAGGCTAAGCCTCTCATGCGCCCCTTCTGAACCCGACGGTGCTTGACGCGCTTGGGCATCAACATGAGTGCTTACGCCTCCTTTGCGGCGCCCTCATCGGACGCCTCAGTCTGTGGGGCAACAGGAGCCGTGGGGGCCGTGGCGGGAACCGGACGGTTCGGCCGCGGCGCGCCCAGGGGACCCGGCGGGGTCGGACGGCGGTCGCCGGGACGCGGATTACGGCGGTCACCCTGGCCTCCCTGCCGGGGGCCGGGGCCACGGCGATCGCCGCGGCGGTCGCCCCGATCGGGGCGCTCGCGGCGCTCAGGCATCTGGCCGGGGATGACCTCGCCCCGATAAATCCAGACCTTAACGCCGATCTTGCCGTAGGTGGTATTGGCTTCAGCGGTGCCGTAATCGATGTCGGCCCGCAGGGTGTGCAGCGGTACGGTGCCCTCCCAGTCACGCTCGCGGCGGGCAATCTCGGCTCCGCCCAGGCGGCCCGCAACCACTACGCGGATGCCGCGGGCCCCGAGGCGCATGGCCCGACCCACCGACTGCTTCATGGCGCGGCGGAAGGAAATGCGCCGCTCCAGTTGCTGAGCGATGTTCTCCGCCACCAGGGTGGCGTCAAGCTCCGGCATCTTGACTTCCACGATGTTGACCGCGGCCTGCTTGCCAGTGAAGGCCTCAACGTCTTTTCTAAGATCCTCTACCCCGGCGCCGCCCTTGCCGATGACCATGCCTGGCTTGGCGACGTGCAGGGTGACCCGGACGCGGCCGGTGGCGCGTTCCAGCTCAACGCGAGACAGGCCGGCGTTGTATAGCTTCTTCTTCAGCCGGGCCCGCAGCTTGACGTCCTCGTGCAGAAGGTCCACGAATTCCTGCTTCCGGGCGTACCAGTGCGCGTCCCAGTCTTTGATGATGCCAATGCGCAGGCCCTTGGGGTGGACTTTCTGGCCCATTACTTGTCCTCCTTTTCGCGCACCACGACGGTGACGTGGCTGGTGCGCTTCAAGATGGGGAAGGCCTGGCCCCGCTGGCGCGGATGGAACCGCTTGAGCGTGGGCCCCTGGTCCACGTAGGCCTCGGCCACGTAAAGCGCGTCGCGATCAAGCTCCAGGTTGTGCTCGGCGTTGGCGGAGGCGGACTTGACCACCTTCTCGATCACCTTGGAGGCGCGCTTGGGGATGAACTGGAGGAGGATGAGGGCCTCGCTGATGCTCTTGCCCCTGATCTGATCGATGACGATCCGGACCTTTCGCGGGGCGATGCGCACGTGGCGTGCTGACGCTCTGGCTTCCATGCTTCCTCCCCCTACTTCAGAGCGGTTGACCGCTCGGTGTGCCCGCTGTGCCCCTTAAAGGTGCGGGTCGGGGCGAACTCACCCAGCTTGTGGCCAACCATCTCTTCCGAGATGTAGATAGGTACGTGCTTACGCCCATCATACACGGCGACGGTGTGCCCGACGAACTCGGGGCTGATGGTGCTCGCGCGCGCCCAGGTCTTGAGGACCTTCTTTTCGTTCCTGGTGTTCAGATCGACGACTTTCTTCAGAAGGCTTTCGTCGATATAGGGTCCCTTCTTCAGAGAACGGCTCAACGGTTCGCACACTCCTTCCAGACCGCAGGGATTCGTGCGGGGGCGCGCCTACTTGGAGCGGCGCTTGACGATATACTTGTCAGAAGCCTTTTCCCGCTTGCGCGTCTTATGCCCCATGGTGGGCTTGCCCCAGGGGGTCACGGGGCTGCTGCGACCGATGGGGGCCTTGCCCTCGCCACCACCGTGCGGGTGGTCCACCGGGTTCATAACCGAGCCGCGGACCGTCGGCCGGATGCCCAGCCAACGAGTGCGGCCGGCCTTGCCGATGGTGACGTTCTCGTGCCCGCCGTTGCCCACCTGGCCGATGGTGGCGCGGCAGCCAATGGGCACGCGCCGCTGCTCGGTGGAGGGGAGGCGCAGCAGGGCGAACCCGCCTTCCTTGGCCATGATCTGGGCAGAGGCACCGGCGGTGC
>JAMDAP010000077.1 GCA_023484675.1 Bacillota bacterium | reverse complement strand
TTTGTCCTTGACGTGCCACAAAGTGTGGCGATATGATAAAACCGCATGCCGGGAGTAAGGACGTGAACTCGGGTGCGGCCCCAGGGCAATGATCGTCGCTGTATCGCAGCAAGAGAAACCCCACCGACTGTTCGCCGGTGGGGTTTTCGTCGGGAGGTGACCTGTTTGATTTACCGCCGCAGGACGTACAGGGTTCTGCCAGAGCAGGTGGACGCCTTCAACGCTTTTTTCGAGGAGCACCTGCTGCCGAACCAGTTGAAGCACGGAGCGCGACTGGCGGGGCGCTTCGTTACCCAGAGCCGCGACGAGGTGATGGCCCTTTGGGAGTATGACAGCTGCGAGGCCTACCAGCGTGTCGAGGCCGAGGTATCCGGGAACGAGTTGCACCTCCAGGCCGAGGCGAGGCGCCGGGACCTGGCCCCCCCTTTTCTCGAGGTGAGGGAGGACTTCCTGGAGGCCCCTGGTAACTACGGCCTGCCGCGGCAGGTTGTGTCCGTCAGCGGTTACATCAACAACGATGCCGGCGAAATCCTGCTGGTCAGAACGTACTGGCGGGGCGACACGTGGGAACTGCCGGGGGGACAGGTGGCGGAGGGAGAAACCCTGCACGAGGCCTTGCGCCGTCAGGTCCTCGAGGAGACCGGCATTGAAGTGATGGCAACCGGTGTGATCGGCGTGTACCAAAATGTGGGCCGCGGCATCGTGAACCTGGTGTTCCGCGGCAGGGCAGCCGGCGGCCGGCCCCGACCATCCCCGGAGACCCAGGAGGTTGCCTTTCACCGGCTGGATGCGGCCACCGTGGGCCGGCTCGTCACGCGAGTCCATCTCCGGTCCCGCATTCTGGACGCCATGTTCGGTGCCACCGTGACCTACGAGGCCGTCCGTCTGCGCCCCCACACGCTGCTGGCCCGTCTCGAAGGCGGGTCCGTCTAGCCTTCCCCCGGTGCCTCCGCGCCGCGGCTCGGGGTGAGGGCGCCCGGCAGTTCGGAGGCGAGAATGCCCGCCAGAATCAAGGCGGCCCCCACCCAACTCCGGGGCCTGAGCACCTCCCCTGCCAGCAGATAGCCGAAGAGGGCGGCGAAGCCGGGTTCAAGGGAGAAGATGAGCGCGGTGTGGGTGGCTGTCGTGAAGCGCTGTACGGCGGTCTGGACCAGGTACGCTGCAGCCGTGGCCAATAGGCCCGTGGTGGCGACGGCCACCCAGACGCCCGAAGGGGTTGCGGCCAGAGGCGGAATGGGCTGCCAGACCAGGCTGGCCAGATAACTCCAGGCGGCGGCTGCGGCAATCTGTAGTGTGGCGACGGCCGTGGCGTCGTAGCCGGGGGCCCAGCGGCCGAGGGCCAGGATGTGGGCGGCAAAACTGACGGCGCAGAGAAAGACGAGCACGTCGCCAGGGCCGGGCAGCATGGAGCCGCCCAGAGACAGCAGGGCCAGCCCAATCGTGGCCAGGACCACGCCCGCCGTCACCGCGCGGCCCGGCGACCGCCTGTTCAGGAATGCCGAGGCCACGGGCACGATGACCACGGACAGGCCAGTGATGAAACCGGCCTTGGACGCCGTGGTCTGGGCAAGGCCGAAGGTCTGAAAGGCATAACCCAGAAAGAGAAAACTGCCGATGGCCAGGCCGGCCAGCCAGCCGAGAGCCGGAAGCCGGCGCAGGCTCCGCCAGGCGAAGGGAAGCAGCACCAGAGCCCCCAGGGTGAAGCGCAGGGCCAGGAAGGGAAAAGTGGGGAAATGGGACGTTGCGTCCTTGACCGCAGGAAAGGTCCAGCCCCACACCGCCGTGACCAGGACCAGCAGCACGTCCGCCTGCAGACGTGACAAGGGAGCACCCCCCTCCACTCCGGAAGTGGGACGAATAGTATAAGTGATTGGGCGCCGGTGCTGGTTCTCCTGCTGCTCGCCCGTCGCGTCGCATCTTGCCCCTCGATGTCGATCGTGTTCCGTTGACAGCCGGGGGGTGGGGTGTATAATGTAAACAATTTAAGCCGGGACTGCCTACAAATCCCTTCTTCTCAAGGGTTCTGACGGTCAGGGGATGGCGCTCCGGTGTCAGTGTCGAGGTGGTGTCGCGGCATAGGGGGAACTTTCGAAACTGCATATCCCACACGAACCAACAGGAGGAATGGAGAAGCGCGATGGCCCTGACGGTTGGTCTCCTTTTCAATCTGGGCAAGTGCGAACCTCCCAAGGAAGACGAGCCCCCAGACGCGCACGCGGAACTGGATGGCGAGCAAACCGTGGCAGCGGTAGCCGAAGCCCTGCGCTGGGCGGGGCACGAGGTCGTTCTCATCGAGGGTGACCAGCTTGTGTGGGAGAGGCTGCGGTCGCAGCCTCTGGACATTGCCTTTAACATGTGTGAGGGGCTCCAGGGTGACAGCCGCGAGTCGCAGATACCAGCCCAGCTGGAGATGCTAGGAATTCCCTACACCGGTTCCAACGTCCTGTCTCTTGCCGTCAGCCTGGATAAGCCAATGAGCAAGAAGCTCTTTGCCTACCACGGCGTACCGACGCCGCGCTTTCGTGTTGTGCCCCCCGGAAAGCGGGCCGATCTGCGGGGTTTGCGTTTCCCGCTCTTCGTCAAACCCGCCCACGAGGGATCCAGCATGGGCATCACGCCTGATTCCGTCTGCCGTGACCGGGGTTCGCTTGACGAGCAGGTGGGCCGGGTGCATCGCCTCTACCGGCAGGAAGCCCTGGTGGAGGAATTCGTTGGCGGCCGCGAGTTCACCGTCGGCATCGTCGGCAACGAGGAGCCGCTCATCCTGCCCATCATGGAGATCAACTTCAACCTCTGCCCGCCCGAGCACGGCGCTGTCTACTCCTACCACTTCAAGACGGAGTGGGATGCCGACGATTACTACCTCTGTCCGGCACCCGTCAGCGAGGACCTGGCCAGCCAGCTTCGCCGGACCGCCCTGGATGCCTTTCGGGCGCTGGGATGTCGCGATGTAGGCCGCGTGGACATCCGCCTGGGCCGCGACGGTTCTCCCCTGGTGCTGGAGGTCAACCCGCTGCCCGGCCTCACCCCGGCCTTCTCCGATTTGCCGCGCGTGGCCCTGGCCGCCGGCATCCGGTATGAGGAGCTGGTCAATCTGGTTCTGGAGGCCGCCCTGAACCGCTACGGTCTTGGCCGCATGGACAGATGCCTGCCCGCCATTGCCTGAATGGCTTGTGACCGCTGGTTAGCTGCTGGTCTGGCAGCCTGCCACCCTGCTGCACGCAGGGTGGTTTCTTTGTCCGCGGGAGCCAACCCCAGAGTCTATTGAAGTCGTGGTTAGATTTACATAAAGGAGGCTTAAAGCAAGCCGTCGAATTACGTGCCATCACGGGCAAAACGGTGTTAATCCAACTATTTCGGGGTCTGTCCGCAGTGGTTGCCTGTGCTTTCGCGGGCGGGGTGGCTCAACCGTTTCGGCCACAAAAGGGGTAAATCGTTTGTCGCATTTGCAGGGACGGCTTGTGCGCCTCCGGCCGCTTCGGCGCGAGGACCTGACGATGATGGAAGTATGGGATCAGGACGATGAAGTGACACGATTCAGCGGCCGCAAGTTTGGGACGGAGTCCCCGGAGCAATGGCTGCGACGATACATACGAAGCAACCGGACCCGGGCCGTGGCCGTTGAGACCTTGGAGGGGCAACTCATCGGCGACCTGGAACTGGAGGAGATCAACTGGCGCGCCGGCTCGGCTGAGCTGCGCATCACCCTGGGCGAGAAGGCCTACTGGAATCACGGCTACGGAACCGACGCCGTGCTTCTGGCGCTTGACCTCGCCTTCACCGGGCTGCGGCTGAACCTGGTGTACCTTCGGGTTTATGTCAGCAACCCCCGTGCCATCCACTGCTACCAGAAGTGCGGCTTCGGCCGCGAGGGCCTGCTGAGGGCCGGCAGCCGTCGGGTGGGGACGGAGGACATCCTCCTCATGTCCATCAAGCGTGAGGAGTATGTTGAGAACCGGAAGCCGGCCGGGATGATCCATTCGGCACCGGTGGCCTGAGCAAAATTGACAACACCTCTGGCTGTGCGCTATGATTGCGGCAAACAGCAGAGGCGTTGATGGGGAGCAGTAGCGCGAACCGCTCGTAGAGAGAAAGGCCTTGTGGTGAAAGCCTTTTGGGTCACGGACGCGGGAAGTCGCCCCGGAGCCGCGCCGCCGAACGTTATTCCGGTCCTGCCGGATCGCGGATAGGCCGCGCCGGGTCAGCCCGTTAGCGCTGAAACAAGAGCCCGACCTGCCGGGTTGGCGGGCGGCGCCGGATGCTCCGGCCGCCACTCCTGACAAGCGCAGGCGGGAAACCAGGTGGTACCGCGGGTAGGTGAAGCCCTGCTCGTCCTTTGGGATGAGCGGGGCTTTTGGTCTGCATCAGGGGAGTTTGCCGCCGGTGCGAAGCAGATTGACGCTAACAGCACAATACAAGGAGTGACGGCCATGAAACCTGCCATCGAACTGCCCACGGCCTACAACCCGAAGGATGTAGAGGACCGCTATTACCGCTTCTGGGAAGAAGGCGGCTACTTTCGGGCGGAGGCCAAGCCAGGCGGGACGCCCTTCACCATCGTCATGCCGCCACCCAACGTCACGGGCAAGCTGCACATCGGTCACGCCCTGGACAACACCATCCAGGACATTCTCATCCGCTGGCGGCGGATGCAGGGGTACCAGACCCTCTGGCTCCCCGGCGTGGACCACGCCGGCCTGGCCACGCAGATCAAGGTGGAGCAGGAGATCCGCGAGAGGTCGGGCCTGTCCCGTCACGACCTGGGGCGGGAGGCGTTCCTGGAGCGGGTCTGGGAGTGGAAGCGCGAGTACGGCGGTACCATCACCCGGCAGCTCCGCCGGCTGGGCGCCTCCGCCGATTGGTCCCGGGAGCGTTTCACTCTGGATGAGGGCCTGTCGCGCGCCGTGCGCCTGGTCTTCGAGCGTCTTTACCACAAGGGCCTCATCTACCGCGCCCACTACCTGATCAATTGGTGCCCCCAGGACCAGACCGCCCTCTCCGACATCGAGGTGGAGCGGGAGGAGCAGCAGGGCAAACTCTACTACGTCCGCTATCCGCTGGCAGACGGCTCCGGCTACATCATCGTCGCCACCACCCGGCCGGAGACCATCCTGGCGGACACCGCCGTGGCTGTCAACCCCAACGATGAGCGCTATCGCCACCTGATCGGCAAGCAGGCCATCCTGCCCACCGTCGGGCGGCGCCTGCCGATTATCGGCGACGAGTATATTGAGACAGGGTTCGGCACCGGCGCCATGAAGGTGACGCCGGCCCACGACCCCAACGACTTTGAGATTGGCCGCCGCCACAGCCTGGACTCCATCACGGCCATCGGCTTTGATGCCAGGATGACCGAGGCCGCCGGCAAGTACGCCGGCATGGACCGTTACGAATGCCGCCGGGCCTTCGTCAGGGAGCTGGAGGAGAACGGCTTCCTGGTCAAGATTGAAGACCACTTGATGAACGTTGGTGTCTGTGAGCGCTGCGGCACCGTCGTGGAGCCGCTGCCCTCCACCCAGTGGTTCGTCAAGATGGAGCCCCTGGCGAGGCCGGCCATCGAGGCGGTGAAAAGTGGGGAGATTCAGTTTGTCCCGGAACGCTTCAGCAAGATCTACCTGAACTGGATGGAGAACATCCGCGACTGGTGCATCAGCCGCCAGGTCTGGTGGGGCCACCGCATCCCTGTCTGGTACTGCCAGGACTGCGGCTTCGTCAACGTCACCGCCGAGGAAGGGGGCCCGAAGGCCTGCACGAGGTGCGGCTCCACGCACCTGCAGCAGGACCCGGACACCCTGGACACCTGGTTCTCCTCGGCACTGTGGCCCTTCAGCACCCTGGGCTGGCCCGAGGAGACGGAGGACCTCAGCTACTTCTATCCAACCAACGTGCTGGTCACCGCCTACGAGATCATCTTCTTCTGGGTGGCCCGGATGATCTTTTCCGGCCTGGAGCACACCGGGGAGAAGCCCTTCCATGACGTCTTCATCCACGGCCTGATCCGCGATGCTCAGGGCCGCAAGATGTCCAAATCCCTGGGCAACGGGGTCGATCCCCTGCAGCTCATCGACCAGTACGGCGCCGATGCTCTGCGCTTCACCCTGATCACCGGCGTCAGCTCTGGCAATGACAGCCGCTGGATTCCCGAGCGGGCGGAGGCGAGCCGGAACTTCGCCAACAAGATCTGGAATGCCTCCCGCTTTGTGATGATGAACCTGGAGGGCTTTCAGGGCTCCGGCGAGACGGGCTCTGCGAACGGCGACGCCGGCTTTCACGGTCTGGATCAGGCTCCGAACCAGGCCCCGACCGAGGAGGACCTGGAGTTGGCCGACCGCTGGATTCTGGGGCGGCTGGCGGCGGTGGCCGACAATGTCACCCGGCTGATGGAGAAGTACGAGCTGGGCGAGGCGGCCAGGGCGCTCTACGACTTCATTTGGGATGAGTACTGCGACTGGTACATCGAAGCCGTCAAACCACGGCTCTATAACAAGGAGGTCGCCGGCGAGAAGGCCCGCCGCACCGCCCAGTGGACGCTATGGACCACGCTGGAACAGACTCTGCGGCTGCTGCACCCGTTTATGCCCTTCCTCACCGAGGCCATCTGGCAATCCCTGCCCCACGAGGGCGAGGCCCTGATCCTGGCGCCCTGGCCCGGTGGCGTGGGGATGGCTCACGGCAGCGCCGGCAAGCGGGTGGAGGACAAGCGGGTGGAGGGCGAGCGGGCCGATCGCTCCCGCGCCAACCGGGCCGCCCTGGCGACCCTCACCGGCGGTTTTGACCAGGATGTCGACGACTTCACCAGCCTGGTGGAGGTCATTAAGGCCGTTCGCAACCTGCGGGCAGAGATGAACGTGCCGGCGGGCAAGAAGGCCGAGGTCATCCTCGTCGCCGGCAGCCCGGAGGCGGAGCGGTTGGCGGAGCGCGGTCAGAGCTACGTGCGGCATCTGGCCAAGGTATCGAGCCTGGATATTCGCACCGGCGGCGCGGGCGGCAAGCCGGAGCAGGCGGGGGCCGCCGTCGCCGGGGGCCTGGAGATTTACCTGCCGCTGAAGGGTCTCATCGACCTGGACAAGGAACGGGAGCGCCTGCAGAAGGAAAAGGCGGGCACTGCCCTCGAACTGGAGAGACTGTCGGCCAAGTTGGCCAACCCCGGCTTCCTCGCCAAGGCCCCGGGTGAGGTGGTGGCCAAGGACAAGGCCCGGGCGGAGGAGCTGAAGGGCAAGCTCGAGGTCTTGGACCAGCGCCTGGCCCTGCTGGGTTAGCCCGGTTGATGTCGGCGGCGCACACCCACCGGGTTAGCCGTCGATCCGTCCCTGACTTCGGCCCCTGCCGCCCCGTCCGGCGGCAGGGGCCTCTTGCGGAGGCAACCTTGAACTACCAAGAATCGCTGGCGTATCTAGCGGGCTTCAACCGCTTCGGCATGAAGCTTGACCTCGGGCGGATGCGGGAAGTGCTGCGCCGCCTGGGGGATCCCCAGGAGAAGTTGCGGCTCATCCATGTGGCCGGAACGAACGGCAAGGGTTCCACGTCTGCCATGATGGAGCGGGCCCTGCGGGCCGCCGGGTATCGCACCGGCCTTTACACCTCGCCGCACCTGGAACGCTTCACGGAGCGGATCCGTGTTGACGGGCAGGAGATCGCGCCGGCGGAGGTGGCGGCGCAACTGGACCAGGTCCGGCCGGTGATCGACCGGATGCTTGCAGAAGGGCTGGAGTCGCCCACCGAGTTCGAGGTCATCACGGCCCTGGCCTTCCGCCACTTCCTGGTTCGGTCCGTGGACGTGGTGGTGCTGGAGGTGGGCCTGGGCGGCCGCTTTGATGCCACCAACGTTGTCACCCGGCCGCTGGTGTCTGTCATCACCCACATCCACTTCGATCACACCGATCGCCTGGGCCATACCCTGGCCGCCATCGCCTCGGAGAAGGCGGGCATCATCAAGGAAGGAATACCTGTGGTGACGTCCGCAGGCGAACCCGAGGCGGAGGAGGTCATCGCCGGCGTCTGCCGGGAGCGGGGTTCGTCCCTGCTGGTCGTGGGGCGAGACGTGACCTGGCGCGAGGCTCAAAGCGGGCTGGACGGCCAGGTGCTGGACGTGGAAGGCCCTGGTTGGCGCTTCGAGGGTCTGCGGCTGTCCCTGATCGGGCGGCACCAACAGGCCAACGCGGTGACCGCTGTGACCGCCCTGTCTCTGCTTGCCGGAGAAGGTCTGCCCGTGCCGGAAGAGGCCGTGCGCCGGGGACTTCTCGAGGTGCGTTGGCCTGGCCGGCTGGAGGTGGTGCGGCGTTCGCCGCTGGTGGTGCTGGATGGGGCGCACAACCCGGACGGGGCCGCTGCCGCCGCTGCCGCCGTGCGCCAGGTCCTGCCGCACCGACGGGTGGTTCTGCTGCTGGGCATGCTGGCGGACAAGCCGGTGGAACAGGTGCTGGACGCCTTGCTGCCGGTGGCCGGCCGGGTGGTGGTCACCGAGCCGGTACTCGGCGCCGGGCAGCGCCACGCCGCGATTCGCCCGGCGGACGACCTGGCGGCGCGCGTGGCGGCCCGCGGGCTCGCGCCTCGGGTGGAGCCCGATCCATTCAAGGCCCTTGAACTGGCCCTGGGCCGGACCGGTCCCGAAGATCTGCTGCTCTGCACCGGTTCCCTGTATCTAATCGGCGCTTTGCGCGGTAAGCTGGTGGACGAGGAGGGAGCGGAATGAAGATTCCCTTTGCGGAAGTTAACCTGCGCCTGGAGTCCGGCCGCACCGACTTTGAAGAGCCGCGTTGCTTTGTCTTTGGCTCGGAGGATGCGGTCAAACGGGTGTACGGGGCAAGCTCGGTCCGACCCATACTCGATTTTGGTCAGTCCGTGGTCATTGCCGTACACCGCGGCGTGCAGCGTTCCGGCGGTTACGGTCTGGAGGTTGAGGCGGTGGAAGCCGAAGGCGACCAGATAACGGTCCACGTCCGGCGCGTCAACCCGGCCCCCGGGGCCTTTGTTACCATGGCGCTCACCTACCCCCGGAAGCACATCAGAGTGGAACGGGCGGATTTGGGCGGAGACGGCCCCTGGACTTTCCACTTTGCTGATGAAAAAGGTCACATCTTTGCCGCCGTGCATGAACAGGTCTAGCGAATAGCCTGGTGACGGTCGGGGTATCCTCACCAGGGGAATATTTCCATTTGGCGACAGCGCCTGTACCACAAGGCTTTGACGTTGAACTCCCAGCCCGAACAAACAGGAATTTTGCTGAGCAGGCACGAAGTAGCCTGGGAACTTGGCAACTATCCTGAAGTTTTGGGAGCGGAACGCTTTGCAGCCGGGCACATGGGGTTACACGATCTTTGTTCTTCTCTTGGGCGCAGTCGTCGGTACCTTGCTTGGGCAGGTGGCGGCCTCTTATGGGGTGAAGATCCTCGGCCAGTCCATCAGCAGCCTGAGCCTGGCTCCCACCACGCTGGACCTGAGGGCCTTCACGCTGACCCTGGGTTTTTCCCTGAAGATGAACCTGATGGGGCTCATCGGCCTGTTGGCCGGCTTCATCTACGTCCGTCGGACTTCCTGAGCCTGTATCGTCACCTTTCTCATCGCTTCGACCTGATGGAGGACCCATGCGCCTGATTCTCGCTTCTGCCTCGCCGCGGCGAAAGGACCTTCTGGCCCAGCTGGGGCTTCAGTTTGATGTCATCCCCAGCCAGTTCAACGAGGATAGTATCGGCGTTGCGAGCCCCGCCGATCTGGTGCGCCGCCTTGCCCTGGGCAAGGCCCGGGCGGTGCTGCCGGAGGTGGAGGGGGAGGCCTTGGTGATTGGTGCTGACACCATCGTGGTGCTGGACGGAGGGATCCTGGGCAAACCGCGGGACGAGGCGGAAGCCAGGGCCATGCTCAGCAGCCTGTCAGGCCGCACCCACCGGGTTTTTACCGGTGTGGCCCTGGTGCGCCTGCCGGGCGGCGAAGAGCACCTGGGACACGAGGAGACGGCGGTCACCCTGCGCCGGCTGACACCACGTCAGGTTGCGGCTTACGTGGCCTCCGGCGAGCCGATGGACAAGGCCGGCGCCTACGCGGTGCAGGGCCTTGGCTCTGTTCTGGTGGAACGGCTGGAAGGCGATTACTTCAATGTGGTTGGCTTGCCTCTGCCGAAGTTGGCGCGCCTGCTTGAAACCTTCGGGATCGATGTACTAGACATCGCTGCCCGGTAGCGGCCGCGGCTTCAAGCTGCGACGGGTGCACCGGATTTCCGGCGAGGCGGGTGAAGTTATGGAGCAGGCCTATCGTCTGACTGTAAAGGATCTGCCTCCTGGCGAGCGGCCGCGGGAGCGGTTGGCAAGCTTGGGGGCGGCTGCACTTTCCGAAGCTGAACTGTTGGCTCTGCTGCTGCACACGGGCACTGCCGGGGCCTCGGCCCTGGACGTCGCCCGCGGGCTGCTCGGATTGGGTCAGGACCCCGGGGATGCGGTGCGGTCGCTGGAGTACCTGGCCTCCGCGCCCCTTGAAGAGCTGGCCGCCCTGAAGGGCGTAGGGCTGGCCAAGGCGGCCAGGCTCAAGGCGGCTCTGGAACTGGGGCAGCGCCTGGCTGCGGCGCGCGGCAAGCGGCCGGCTATCCGCCGGCCGGAGGACGCGGCGCAGCTGGTCATGGACTCCATGCGGCATCTGGACCGCGAGCATTTCCAGGTGCTTTACCTGGACACCAAGCATCGCGTGCTGGGCGTGGAGGAGGTTTCCGTCGGCCACCTGAGCGCCTCCCTGGTGCATCCTCGGGAGCTGTTCAAGGGAGCGATTCGGCGCAGCGCTGCCGCGGTCATCCTGGTGCACAACCACCCCAGCGGCGACCCGACGCCCAGCGCCGAAGACCTCGACCTCACGGCGCGACTGGCGGAAGCCGGCCGAATTCTGGGCATCGACGTGCTGGATCACATCGTCATCGGCGACAACCAATACGCTTCGTTTCGAGAGCGCGGGCTGGATCCGGCCACGCTGGCGGGCAGATAGAAAGGGGAACTGGAGTTGGCAGGCGGCGTTTTGGGGATTTTTTCGCGGGATATGGGTATTGACCTGGGCACAGCCAATACGCTGGTGTACGTCAAAGGTAAGGGCATCGTCCTGCAGGAACCCTCTGTGGTGGCGATCGACCGCGACACCCGCCACGTGATGGCGGTGGGCGAGGAGGCCAAGCAGATGATTGGCCGCACCCCGGGCAACATTATCGCCATCCGGCCGATGAAGGACGGCGTTATCGCCGATTTCGACGTGACGCAGAAGATGCTGCAGTATTTCATCGGCAAGGCCATGGCCGGGCGCGCTTTCCGCCGCCCGCGGGTGGTGGTGTCCGTTCCTTCCGGCGTCACCGGCGTCGAGCGGCGCGCCGTGATGGATGCGACTCTGCAGGCAGGAGCCCGGGAGGCCCACGTCATTGAGGAACCCATGGCCGCCGCCATCGGCGCCGGGCTTCCCGTGGACGAGCCGACCGGCAACATGGTGGTGGATATTGGTGGCGGAACCACCGAAGTGGCCATCATCTCGCTCGGCGGTATCGTTACGTCGAAATCGATCCGCGTTGCCGGCGACGAAATGGACGAGGCGGTTGTGCATTATGTAAAGCGCACCTATAATATGATGATAGGCGAGCGGACCGCTGAGGAGGTCAAAATCAGCATCGGCTCGGCCTATCCCGTGACGGACGGCCGCGAGGGCATGGAGATCCGCGGCCGGGACCTGGTCACAGGCCTCCCCCGCACCCTGAAGGTCACGGCGGAAGAAATCAGGAGCGCCCTGACCGATCCGGTGGCGGCGATCATCGAAGCCATCAAGGTGACGCTGGAAAAGACGCCGCCTGAACTGGCGGCGGACATCATGGACCGGGGCATCGTCATGACCGGCGGCGGCTCGCTGTTGCGTGGGCTCGACCGTCTGGTGTCCAAGGAGACGGGCATGCCTGTGCACGTTTCCGAAGAAGCCTTGCTTTGCGTGGTCAAGGGCACGGGCAAGGTGCTGGACATGATCGATCTGCTGCGCCGGACGTTGCGCAAATAGCAGCGACCCTGCAGGTGGTGACCTAAATGCCGGGACTCTTCCGATCCAAAACCTTTTATGCCGTGGTGGTGGCCGGAGTGGCCACCCTTGTGTTGCTGGGCACGACGAGGGTGGAGCGTCCGGCTGTCTCCCGTGCTGAGTCCTGGCTGTCCGATGCATTGTCCCCCCTGCAGTCTGTGAGCAGCCGGGCCGTGCGCGGCGTCAGCAGCGCCTTCGGCGCCGTTGCCGAGCTCGGCCGGTTGCGCAGCGAGAACCAATACCTGCGGGACGTGCTGGCGCAGCGGCCCGGGCTGCAGTCCCAACTGGAGGAGCTGCGCGTGGAGAACGAGCAGCTCCGGCAGCAGTTGGGGCTGGTGCAGCATTCCCCTCTCAGGTACAAGCCGGCTGACGTGATCGGTCGCAGCTCCGACAACTGGTTCGCCACCGTGACCATCAGCCGGGGCAGCGGCGACGGCGTTACCCGCGATATGGCCGTGGTGACGGAGCAGGGCCTGGTCGGTCGGGTGTTTAAGGTCACCGGACGAACGGCCACGGTCCTGCTGCTTACGGACCGCGACAGCGGCACCGGATCCCTGGTGGCCAACTCGCGTGACGCCGGTATCGCCCGGGGGCAGGACCAGGACGAGCTGCAACTGCGCTTTTTCAATCCAGAGGCCCAGGTGGAGGTGGGGGATCAGGTCCTCACCTCGGGTCTGAACTCGCTCTTCCCCAAGGGCATTCCTGTAGGTCAGGTCACGCAGGTCACGACCCAGGGACTGGTGAAGGAGGCCTCGCTCCGACCGGCCGTGGACTTCCACCATCTGGAACGCGTGTTGGTGGTCACCTGGTCGCCTGCCGACGGCATGGGATTGCCGCCTCTGCCGGCACCGTCCGCGGCGGAGACCGGCCAGCCGGCGCCCCCTCCCCCGGGGGTGACCACGCCGTGAAATGGTGGGTGACGATCGGGCTCACGCTGGCGGCGGTGGTGGCGCAGACAACGCTGCTCGATAAGGTCATCCTGTTCGGGGTGAAACCCGATCTGCTTCTTCTCCTGGCGGTGATCTACGGGCTGCTTTACGGGACGGCACGAGGCGCCGCCGTTGGCTTTTTGGGCGGGTTCCTGCAGGACCTCCTGACAGGGCGGCTTCTGGGCATGCACGCCCTATCCAAGGCCGTGGCCGGCGGACTGGCCGGTCTGGCGGAGCGAGAGATCTTCAAGGAGAACCTGGCCATGCCCTTCCTGCTGACCATGGTGGGCACTGTGCTCTCCGAACTGATCGTCTACAGCATCTTGTACGCTGTGGGCCGGCATGCGCCCTTCGTCCTGGCCTGGAAACGCGTCATTGTGCCCGAGGCCATCTACAACGCCGTGATTGCGCCGTTCCTGTACCGGCTTCTCTACCGCTATGCCCCCGCCTGGTACGCGGAGGCGGAGGCCCTGTCCCGTTCCCGTACCCCCCTGAGGAGGTGAGCAGCGTGGTTGCCCGGGATCCAAAGACCATTGGCACCAGGGAGTTAGAGCGGCGTTCCCGCTTTTTTACGGTGGCCATTGCTTTGATTTTCATCCTGCTGGTGGGGCAGCTCACCAACCTGCAGTTCCTGCAGGGGGCCAAGTGGGCCGAGGCAGCGGACATCAACCGCATCCGTATTGTTCCCGTGGCCGCCCCCCGCGGCATGATTGTGGATCGGCGGGGCGTGGTGCTGGCTTCCAACCGCCCGTCCTACACCGTCACCCTGTTCTACACCGGCGAAAAGACCTTGCAGCCGACAGTTCACCTTTTGGCCCAGATCCTGGCGGGGGACGCCCATACTCCGGAGGTTGCCGCCAAGGAACAAGAGATCTGGCAGAAGTTCCTGTACCACAAGAAGTACGTGGGCCTCTACAAACCGCTGAGGGTTGAGACCAACATCGGCCCGGAGATCTACACCAAGCTGGAGGAGCATAAGACCGACCTGCCCGGCGTGGATGTGACGTTGGAGCCGATCCGCTCCTATCCGGTGGCCGTCGACACGTCACCGACGCCTCCCGCCGTGGGCGCCAAAGCGGCGCCCGTTCCGGCCACGTCCCCGGAGACGCCGGCCGATCCCTCCGGGGCCGATATTGAGTCCATGGCCGCGCACGTGATCGGCTACGTGGGCCAGATCAGCGAGGCGCAGCTGACGAGCGACCGCTACAAGGGCTACCAGGGCGGCGACGTCATCGGCAAGTCCGGGCTGGAGGACTACTACGAGCCCTACCTGAAGGGCGAGGAAGGAACCCGGCCCGTCCAGGTCGATCATCTGGGCCGCTGGTTCGCTGACCTGCCCGGCGGCACCGACCCGGTTCCCGGCGACAACCTGACGTTGACCCTGGACAGCGAGTTGCAGCGCGTGGCCGAGCAGACGCTGGCGGCCAAGATCCACGAGTTCCAGACGCGCCCGGACAGCCGCAAGGCCAGCGCCGGCGCCGTCGTTGTGGAGGATGTGAGGACGGGGGAGATCCTGGCCATGGCCAGCTACCCGTCTTTCGACCTGAACTGGTGGGTGGGCGGCATCTCCTCCGAGCACTGGAATGTGCTCAACACCGACCCGCATCGCCCTATGATGGATTATGCCATCAGCGCCTTCGCCCCCGGCTCCACCTTCAAGATGGTGACGGCTGCCGGCGCCCTGCAGGAGGACAGGATCACTCCGGACTTCACCATTGTGGACAACGGTGTCTACTGGCTGTGGCAGAAACCGAAGGACTGGAAGAAGGGCGGCCACGGCATCGTCAACCTGCACAAGGCCATCGCCGAGTCCTGCGACACCTACTTCTACGAAGCCGGGCGGCTTCTCACAGTGGACGGCCTTGGCAAGTACTCGCACATGTTCGGTTTCGGCCAGCCGACGGGCATTGACCTCTACGGCGAGGCCAAGGGGTCTGACGCCAGCAGGGACAGCTATAACCGTACCCTCAAGGGTGGCAAGGTGACCAACGACTGGCAGCTCGGCGACACCCTGTCCCAGGCCATCGGACAGGGCCGCACCTTGGTGACGCCCCTGCAACTGGCCAACTACGTCGCCACCCTCGCCAATGGCGGTACACGCTACCGCCCGCACCTGGTGACGGAGATCCGCACTGCTTCCGGCGAGCTGGTAAAGTCCTTCGGGGCTGAGGCGCTGAGCAAGGTGGACGTCTCCCCTGAGAATCTGCGGGTCGTCCGCGAGGGCATGCTGGGCGCGGCCCAATGGGGCGGAACGGCATCGGGCAGCTTCGGCGCCTTTCCCATCAAGGTGGGGGCGAAGACCGGCACCGCCGAGACCTCGACCGGCGTGGACAATGGCGTGTTCGTGGCCTTTGCTCCCTATGACAATCCCGAGATCGCCATCTCCGTGCTGGTGGTCGGTGGGGGCCACGGCACCTTCGCCGCTGAAGTAGCGCGGCCGGTGTTGGCCCAGTATTTCGGCATCCCGGACAGCGGCGCGTCCGTCCCGGTGCGGGCCGACTGAAGCCCGAGAGAGACAGTTGAAAACTGTCCAACTGTGTTGGTTGGTGCGGTAAGACAAGGCCTTCTGACCCTCTTTTTTTCTAGAGACCAGCAGGGTTTTGGATATTTATTGCAGAATACCAAGCCAATCGGGTGACCGGGCCTGCGATGCACATGCGATGCACATGCAGGCGTGTGCCGCCGTGGCCACCCGGGCGAATGCGCCGGAAAGAGGGGAAGGCGTTCCGTTGAGCAAGCGGCAGGAAGACATAATCTTTAAAGGCCAGAAAAACGGCGTGTTGGCGGTTCTGAACGACGAGTTGGAGTATCCTTCGCTCAAAGAGAAGCTGGCGGAGAAGCTGGCGCTTGCCGAGCGTTTTTTCTTTGAAGGCGCCGAGGTCACGCTGGACGTGGGGCGACGCTTGCTGACCACGACCCAGTTGGTGGAGTTGGACGAGTTGCTCCGTGGCAAGCACGGTCTGCGGCTGGTGGATGTGCTTCACACCCATCCCGAGATCGGGGATGAGGGGCAAGAGGAGGCTGCAGACGCCGGCCCCGGTCAGCCCGGTGACCGACGGGCGGAGGCGGCCGGGCAGCGACCTGTGTCGCATGAGCAAAAGATGGACAAGCCGGAGAAGGCTGTTGCCGATCCGGATACGGTTCTGGTGCGGCGAACGCTCCGTTCCGGTCAGCGAGTTCAGTTTGGCGGTAATGTGGTGGTTCTTGGGGATGTGAACCCAGGCGCCGTGGTGACCGCTGCCGGCGATATCGTGGTGATGGGCGTACTTCGAGGAGTGGCGCATGCCGGCTGTACAGGCAACCAGCGTGCGGTGGTGGCGGCTTTTCGCCTTGAACCCACGCAGCTCCGCATTGCCAACTTCATCAGCCGAGCTCCGGATAGCCCGGAGGCGGGCCAGGCCCGGTTGCCCGAGGTCGCCTCCATCAAGAACGGCATGGTTGTCATTGAGCCTTACTTGCCCCACGCGGGTTGAGAGCTCTGTATCACGAGCAGGGAGGAAACAGAATGGGTCAGGCAATCGTGGTGACCTCGGGCAAGGGTGGAGTCGGCAAGACGACGACCACCGCGAACCTGGGCACAGCCCTGGCGATGTCCGGCAACAAGGTCGTGCTCATGGACGCGGATATCGGGCTTCGTAACCTGGACGTGGTCATGGGCTTGGAGAACCGCATCGTTTACGACCTGGTGGATGTGGTGGAGGGCTATTGCCGGCTGAAGCAGGCCCTGATCAAGGACAAACGGTTCGAGAGCCTCTACCTGCTGCCTGCGGCGCAAACCAGGGACAAGACTGCCGTCAGCCCAGACCAGATGAAGGGCCTGGTGGAGGAGCTCACCAAGGAGTTCGACTTCGTTATCGTTGACAGCCCGGCGGGCATCGAGCAGGGCTTTAAGAACGCCATCGCCGGGGCCGAGAAGGCCATCATCGTCACAACCCCGGAGGTTTCGGCGGTGCGCGACGCAGACCGCATCATCGGTCTGCTGGAGGCGGCCCAAATGGCGCCGCCCATGTTGATCATCAACCGCATCCGCCCCAAGATGGTCAAACAGGGCGACATGATGGACATCAGCGATATGATCGACATCCTGGCCATCGACCTGTTGGGCGTGGTGCCTGACGACGAGTCTATCGTCGTCTCCACCAACCGTGGCGAGCCGGCGGTGCTGTCATCGGGCTCCAAGGCCGGCGAGGCCTACCGCAACATTGCCCGCCGCCTGCAAGGCGAGGACGTGCCGCTGATGAGCTTGGAAACGGAAGACGGATTCTTCTCCAAGTTGAAACGCATTATGGGTTTGGGGGCGAACTAAGTGGCGGAGAGAGGGGGATGGAGGGTGTTGGACTTGATTAACCGGGTCTTCGGGCGAGACGCAGGGTCATCCAAAGACATTGCCAAGGAGCGTCTCCGGCTGGTTTTGGTTCATGACCGCGCCAACGTCTCCCCGCAGTTCTTGGAGATGCTCAAGAACGAGCTTATTCGCGTCATTTCCGAATACATGGAGATCGATGATGGAGCCATGGATGTCAACCTCACCACCGCTGAGAACTCGGTGGCCTTGGTTGCCAGCATCCCTGTCCGGCGCATGAAGCGCAATTTCGTCAGCCGTCAGTAACTGCCAGCATCACCTCGTAGACCAGTTCCGGGGAATGCTTGTATAATAAAAGGTGGCCGATTTCGGCCGCCTTTTTTGATGCTTTTCGGCAGGTACCGTCCGAGGACGGGCCGGGTGGGAAAGGGGGTGGGGCGGGAGCATGGAGCGCCGGTTACTGAAGAACCTTGACTTCGTCATGATCGCCGTAGCCCTGGGAATCATGGCCTTCGGCCTGGTGGCCATCCGCAGCGCCACCGCCCCCTCGCTGTACTACGTCAAGCGCCAGCTCCTCAATGTGGCCCTGGGCTGGGTCGCCGCCGCGGCCGTGGTGAGTTCGGACTACACCGGTTGGCCCCGTTACAGCGGCCTCCTCTACGGATTCAACCTGCTTCAGCTGTTGGCTGTGCGCTTTGTGGGTTACGAGGCCCTGGGCGCCCAGCGCTGGATCAAGCTGGGCCCCTTTCAGTACCAGCCCTCCGAGTTCGCCAAGATCATCATCATCATCACCCTGGCCGCGTCCCTGAGCCGCCGGGAGCGCATCACCACCTGGTCAGAGCTCCTTTGGGCCATGGCCCACATCGTTCCGCCCCTGCTCCTGGTGCTGATTCAGCCGGACCTGGGGACGTCGCTGGTGTTCGTGGCCATCCTGGTCGGGATGCTCTTCATGGCCGGTGCACCGGTGCGCAAGCTGCTGCTGCTCTTTGGCGGCGGCCTGGCGGCGGCGGTCTCCGTGGTGTTGGCGCAGCTCAAATTCCACTTAAAATTCCCGCTGCAGGACTATCAGTTGAAGCGCCTGATCGTCCTGGTCAACCCCGAGGCGGACCCCACCGGCGCCGGTTACCACGTGCTGCAGTCCAAGATTGCCATCGGCTCCGGCGGCCCGGTGGGTAAGGGGCTCTTCTTCGGCACCCAGACCCAGCTGAGCTTCCTGCCGGAACGGCACACGGATTTTATCTTCTCGGTCATCGGCGAGGAACTCGGCTTCATCGGTTCCGTAGCCCTGCTGGCCCTGTTCCTGATCCTGCTGCTGCGGGCGATGCGGGTGGTCAGCGAGAGCAAGGACTTGTTCGGCACCCTGGTGGCTACCGGGGTCACGTCGATGATCGCCTTCCACCTGCTGATCAACGCCGGCATGACCATGGGCATTATGCCGGTGACGGGCATCCCCCTGCCCTTCGTCAGTTATGGAGGCAGCCCCACCCTGAGCAACGCCATGGGGATCGGTATTCTCCTCAATGTCTACATGCGACGACAAAAGATCTTGTTCTAGGGCGTCGCCGGTTTGCCCAGGGCCTTTGTCGCCGGGTCCGGGCGGAAATTCGCTTTCTGGAGAGCTTCGTTGAACGACCGGCGAAGGTCGGGCGACAGGTCCCGCTCAAAGCTCTGCAGGCCCTGGCCCTGCGCCGCCGGGAGGGCCGGCAGCGGCGGCGGGCCGGCCAAGGTGACTCCGGCTTGCCGCCAGGTGAGGCGGGCCTGGGCCTCCGCGGACAGGGCGGCCTGACGGGCTGCCGGTGCTGCCTCTTGGGCGCAGGTGAGCAGCAGTTGCTGGACCTCGGCCGGCTGGCGGTCCCACCACAGGGCGCTGAAAAGCAGCAGTACCGGGCGGTACCCGTACCCTTCCAGGACCTCTCCCGAGATGGGGCCGTACCGGCCTTGCAGCATCTCCGGCAGGGGCGCGGCAAAGGCGTCAACGGAGCCGCTGTGGATGCTCTCCAACTCCCGGTCCAGGGCACCCCAGGCCGCCGTCGCTCCCAGCCCCTCCGCCGCTCTCGCTCCCGCCGGAGACAGCCCGCTGAACAGGCGCAGTCCCTGCCAATCCTGTGCCGAGGCCAGCGGGCGGCGAGCGTCGATGGCGACGGTCCCCCCGTCCCAGACGGCGGCCAAGACCAGGCCTCTTTCCCGCAGCCGCCGCGTTAACTCCGGACCGACCTCGGCCCAGAGCCGGTCCGCCGACCCCCGGCTACGGACCACAAAGGGCAGGTCAAACATCTGCCAGGCCGGATCAAAACGCCAGAGGGGGCGCCCCAGGACTGCCGCTTCCACAATACCCTGCTGCACCTTGGGCGCCAGGGTCTCCTCGTTGCCGAAACTGCCATCGAGGAAGGGGCGCACCACCACTCGTCCGCCACCGCGTGATTCAAGCAGGCGAAGGAACTCGCGGCTGGCCGCTCCCTGAGGCGAGTCCAGGCCGGCGTCGCTTCCCAGCCGGACAAAGGAGGGGAGTGGGTGGGAGCGGCGGTCACGGGCGGCCTGCACGGTAACCGCGAAGGCGGTTGCCAGCAGCAGGATAAGGACGACAGCGAGTCGGCGGCGCATGGGATGTCCCCCTTGGACAATGTGAACATGTGATACTTGCAGTACTTGGCGGTCGGCCTGCCCCGCTCCTGCGTGGCGGTTCGGCATGGGGACGGACCGGTCCTGAGTTCCTTTCCCCGATTGTGCCCGGCTCCAGCAGGAGATGTGCCGGAAAGGTCGAAGTTGGGGCTGGAGGCGATAACGATGGGTGGGCGGTTGGACGGCCGTGTGGCCTTCGTGACGGGAGCCAGCCGAGGCATCGGCCGGGCCATTGCAGAAGCGTTTGGACGTGAGGGCGCCCGTGTCGCTCTTTTCGCGCGCAAGCAGGAGGATCTGGAGAAGGTGGCGGCGGCCATCGCTGCTGGCGGTGGCGAAACCCTGGTGCTTCCTGGCGACGTCACCCAGTCCGCAGACGTCAACCACGCCGTTGAGGAGATCCTAGCGCGCTGGGACCGTGTGGACATCCTGGTGAACAATGCCGGTGTCGGCTACTTCGCTCCGCTATCGGATCTCACCGAGGCTCAGTGGGACCAGATGATGGCCGTCAACCTCAAGGGGCCTTTTCTTTGCACCAAGGCGGTTTGGCCCATCTTCATCCGGCAGAAGGCCGGCCACGTGGTCAACATCTCCAGCGTTGCCGGAACCACCACGAAGGAAGGCGGCGCCGGCTACTCAGCCACCAAGTGGGGTATGCAGGCCGTCACCGAGACCCTGATGAAGGAGGCCAAACCACATAAGATCAAGGTCTCCGTCATCGCCCCGGGCTCGGTCGACACCTACTTCAATGACAAGGAACCCGGCCAAGGTCCGTCCTATGCCTTGAAGCCCAGCGACGTGGCTCAGGTGGCCCTGGACATCGTTGCCGCCCCGGCGGGGGTCATTATTAACGAGGTGGTCGTGCGCCCGTTGGTGCCGCCCTCCCGGTAGGCTGTTTGTCGCATTCCGGTTATCGCCCCAGGCACAAAAGCTCTCCTGATGCCGTTTTCCAAGGCGAGGGTCGCGTCCGCGGCTCTCGCCTTTTTGGTGCGCCCGGTATAGCCCGGACGAGCGGCGCATACCCATGACTGGGCCTGTCTACAACCTGCCCTTTCTTGGGGGGATAGCAATGAGATGGCGCCGTTGGCGCCAGGACGTGCGCCTCTGGTTGAGGAGGCGCCTTTCGACCTTGTCGGAGTGGACATCGGATGCGTTGGCCAGGCGATGGGTCAAGCAGACCCTGGCCGCCTTGGCTCTGTTGGTGCTGCTCTCAACTCTGCACCGGGGAGAACGGCTGGCCCTCATTGGCTCAGCCGACCACTGGCTCCGGCAGACTGTGACGCAGCCCTACGACTTCCGGGCCGCGGCCCAGCTGGTGCAGGCCTCGCCGGTCTGGCGGGCGGCCAGGCTGCCGGAGATTGTTGACCGTCTCCGCCGTTCCCTGGCGGTGACCCTGGTGCCTCCGGTGCCGGGCACTGTGGTGCGCACCTTTGGTCACGCCGCGGGGACGGAGGCGAATAATCTGTTCCAGGGCCTTGAGCTGCAGACCCACCCCGGCACCACGGTGCTCGCCGCAGCGGCAGGCACCGTGGTGTCCGTGGAGCCTGATCCAGCCGGCCACCGGCTGACTCTGGACCACGGCGGCGGCCTGCGCACACGCTGCACCTTTGCCGGGCAGGTGCTGGTCAAAGCCGGTGACCGCCTGGGCCGGGACGCTGTCCTGGGCAAGGTGGACGATTCGGACGGAGCCAGGGTCTACTTCGAAGTTGAGGTGGACGGGCGGGCTGTCGATCCATCCCCCTTCCTGCTGGAGGAAGCGGGGTCGGTCTAGGTCGGAGAGGGCGGTGAGGCGATGCACCTGGGGCAGGTACTGGGCGTCCGGGTGCGCCTGCATTGGCTCTTCCTTGCCCTGCTGGGTTCTGCCGCCGCCTTAGGCGCCGCCCGTGAGGCGGCTGTTCTCCTCGGGGGGCTCTTGACCCACGAGCTGGCCCACCTTCTGGTTGCCAGGGCCACTGGGCT
>JAMDAP010000066.1 GCA_023484675.1 Bacillota bacterium | reverse complement strand
GACCTCCTCCGCGTCCTTGCGTAAAGAGGAACTGGCGCGCCACCAGGGCGTGCAGCTTCCCTTCGGCGGACTTCTCGGAGTAGGGGTGGCGCACCTGGCCCGAATCTTCGCGTCGCCCGGTCCCGTCTACGACCCGCAGGGTGAGGGGCCGGACTACTGGCGCTTTGCCCGGGCGCTCAGGGCCGCCGGGTTCGGTCCCGGAGACGTGGTCCTGAACGCTTTCTCCTACCACCTCAGCCCGGCGGGCTTCATGCTCGACACAGGCCTGCGCACCGCTGGCTGCGTGGTGATCCCTGCCGGGGTGGGTCAGCAGGATCTGCAGGTGCGGGTGCTGGCCGACACGGGCGCGACCGGCTACGTGGGGCTCCCCAGCTACCTCCTTTCGCTCCTGGAGCGCGCGGAAGCGCTTGGCCTGCGGACGGGGCTGCGAAAGGCCTACGTGACGGCCGAGCCGCTGCCGCCTTCTCTTCGCGATCGGTTGCGGGAGCACGGGGTCCGCGTGTTTCAGGGATTCGGCACGGCCGATCTGGGCTCCGTGGCCTACGAGTGTGAGACCCGGTCGGGCCAGCACCTGGATCCGGGGGTCATGGTCGAGGTGTGCGATCCGGATGGCCGCCCGGTTCCAAACGGCGAGGTGGGGGAGCTGGTGGTGACCCTTCTGGAAGAGACCTATCCCCTTCTGCGGTTCGGAACCGGTGACCTGACGGCCCTGGTTATAGAGCCCTGCGGCTGCGGGCGCCCTGAGCCACGCATCCGGGGCTGGCTCGGGCGAATCGGCGAAGCGGTCAAGGTCCGCGGGATGTTCGTATACCCGCGCCAGATCGAGGATGCCCTCACCCGAGTGCCTGGCGCGGGGCGGTGGCAGGCGGTGGTCGAGCGGGACAGCGAGCATCGCGACCGTCTCACGGTGCGGGTGGAGCCTAAGGATCCCGCGGCGAAGGCCGACCCGGAGGCCTTGCTGACCGCCGTCAAGGCGGCCACCCGGGTGACCGCCGAGGTGGAACTGGTGGAGGCCGGAACCCTGCCCGAGAAGGCGCAGCGCCTGGAGGACCGCCGCCGCTGGGAGTGACGAGTCACCCTGCCGTGGCTAGTTGGCAGGCGGCTGGGTGTGCACCGTGGCCGACACGTCGTGACACCTGTGGCAGGCGTCGGCGCTCTGCTCCGCCGGGTTCTGCCGGCAGGCCGAGCCGTACGCCAGCGGCACCGGCAGCGGCTTGCCCGTTACCTTGCTGTACTGGATCACCCGGTCTCCTTCAAACCGCAGGAACGGCAAGAGTTCCCCTGCTCCCGTCAAGCCGATGCGGTCCCCCACCCTGAGTTGGGGGAACCCGGGCTGGGACCAGCGCGGGTCAAGGAAGGACGGATCCTTGGGGTCGCCTAGGACCGTGCTCTGGGGAGGGGCCTTGGTGGTGCCGTGGCAGTCGGAGCAGCGCACCGACTGGGCCTGATATTTGTTGCCGGCGGGCTGGCCGTCCCGCCTGGGGTCGCCCATGGTGTCGTGGCGGCTGTGGCAGTCAATGCAGTCCAGGGACACCTCACAGCGGGCATAGACCTCGCCGGGGATGTAGTATTCGCGCACGCGCGCCGCCCAGGCCGCCCCATGGCTGGTGGGGGCTACGGGTGGGGCCGGCAGGTCGGTGCGCTTTTCAAAGGTCATGGAGGCCAGGGAGTGGATGCCCTGGTTGTGGCAGGCATTGCACTGGGTGTAGGGGATGCCGGCGGTCAGGCGGTGAATGGCCCCGTGCCCGGGTTGGTCCTTGGGGATGGTGACGTCCTTGCCCTCGTAGGTCCGGGTACGGTTGTAGGGGTAGTGGCAGGCGGCGCAGCCGCCCGAGTAGTTGCGGCCCTGGTCGCCGTAAGCGCCGCCCCAAAGATGGCAGCTGGAGAGGCAGTTCTTCTTGAAGTTCTCCTCCTGCGGGTGACCGTCCAGCGGCGAGGGAAGGTCGGCAGGGGAGCCGATCACCGGAAAAGACGGCCGCTCCGCGTCTTTTTGCAAACCAAAGGCAACGCGCACCTGGTTGATCTCTCCGGCCTTGCTGGCCATGGGGCTCTCCGGAAGGCGCGCCACCATGTTTAGCTCCGGGTGCTCACGCCCGGAATGGCAGGCCACGCCGTTCGGTCCGGTGCCGCAGCTCTGCTGCGCCACGCGCAGGTCGGCGGGGTTGCCGCCGCCGCGGAGGCCCTGGTGCGCCTCTGTTTTGTCCAGGGACAGGCCATTGCCGCCGTGGCAGCTGGTGCAGCCGAAGACCTCCACCGGGTGGCTGGGGCTGATTTCCTCAATGCCCAGGTGGCAGGTTTGGCAGCGTTCCACTCGACCGTCAGGCAGGGTCAGGTTGACCACCTGCGGTGGGCGCTGGATGCCCTCCTGCGCAAAGTACCGCCGCTGGTAGACCTGCCAGTCCTGGCGTCCCTGCCGCAGGTTCACCCACATGACCTGCACCAGCAGGGCCAGGCTCAGCAGGGCAAAGGCCGCGACCAGCGCCGCCGGGTGGCCCGCCCGCCAGCGGCGGGCGGCGAGGCCCGGAGGGCGGCCGCCGGGGCCGGAGACTGAGACCGGCCGGTCCATACGACCGGCACCTCCTTGGGTTGCGGGTCAGCCCCGCCACCAAAAGTAGAGCGTCAAGGCGGCGATTAGGACAAAGAGGAAGGTGACCAGGGCCCGTCCCAGGGCGGGGCGGGATTCAGCCAGGTAGGGTGCTGAGCCAAGCGAAAGCAAGGTGAATACCGGCGCCAGAACCCCCGCGGTCAGGGGCGACCAGTGGCGCAGCAGCACCTGTACCGCGCCAAAGACCCAGGGGGCCCGAACCACACCGGGTGGCACCTGGTCCGGCGGCAGGCCGAGTGCGGGTGGCAGAACCAGGGACAGCAGCAACAGCGCGTTGGCCAGGGTCAATCCCGCCACCCACTCGCGGGCGGCCAGGGCCGAGAGCGGGATGTGCGTCCCGTCGTCCCCGAAGGACCGGCTGATGCCGCCGTCCCGGCGCACCCGCCAGAGATGCCAGCCTATCAGGACGAATCCAAAGACCGGCAGCAGGAGGTTGTGCCAGGCAGATAGGGCGAGCAAAGCCGCCGCACCTCCGGAACTGAAGACCAGGGCAGCCAGCCCCTGGCCCACCAGAGGAACCGACTGCAGGATGGCCCGGCCGACGGAGGCCGCGTCCAGGCCCTCCAGGTCGCCGCGCAGCAAGTAGCCGGTGTAGTCCAGCACCACCACCAGAGCCAGCAGGCCCAGGCCAATCAGCCAGTTGAACCGGCGGGGGTAACGGTAGGCAGCGGTCAAGGTCACGCGCAGCAAGTGCAGCACCGTGACCACCACCAGAAGTTGTGCCGCCCAGAAGTGAAGGGACCGGAAGAGCCAGCCGTAGGGCAGCACGTAGGTCAGGGCAGAAACGCTCTGGTAGGCCCCCTCCCCCGGCTGGTAGTGGAACAGGAGGGGCACGCCGGTGACCAGCAAGGCGATGAAGAGGAAAACGGCGGCACCGCCCAGGCCGAAGGTGTAGCGAAAGCGGGCGGCGGAGCGGGGAACCCAGGCAGGACGAGCGTGAGCGAGGAAGCCCCGCCGGCGGCGCAGGGGGTGCTCGCCAGGCCTTCCCGCCGGCGTGGCAGGGGCGCCCGGCGTCCGGGCCGGCAAAGCCGGCGAATCCTCCTCCAGATCGGCCGGCACCCGATCAGGGCTGGCCATGGGTTCACCTCCTTGCGGCCTTTGGGTCATAAAAGCAAGGCCGCCCCTAGAGGGACAGCCGAAACGTCGCGTTTACCTTGCGGTTCGGGTCCAGCCGCACGTGCCCCCGGCTGTCCAGTGTCAACAGGGGACGGTCCAGGGGCGCCGTGGCCGGGCCCATGGTGGGCTGGCCTGAGGCGTCGTAGCGGCTGCCGTGGCAGGGGCAGGTGAAGCCCTGATCCTCTGCCTTCACCGTGCACCCCAGGTGCGTGCAGATACCGGTGACGGCCTGCAGGCCTTCCTCGTTCCGCCGCAGCCAGTGGCGCGATCCCGGCACCGGCTGCCAGGCGCCGCCTGGCGGCAGGCTGGCCAGCAAGTCCTTGCCGGGTCCCAAGTCGACGACTTGGGACGTGCCTCCGTGGCCGGACTCCGCCGGCTCAGGGGCCGTGATCAGGCGAAGGAGCGGCACCACCAGCCCCAGCCCGGCCAGGGCCAGGGCTCCGGCCCCACCGGCCAACAGGGCGCGGCGCGTGACGCCATCTTCCCGGTGGTTAACCGCTCCTTCGTCAGACATGGCAGAACTTCCTTTCGTCAAAGGGTGGTGCGAATGGGGGGCGTTAGTGCGTCCAGCCGGTCATCTGGCCGGCGTAGACGATGACGTAGCGGAGAAGGAAGCCCCCAACCAGAATTAAGGTGCCGGTCACCAGGCCGGCGGTCTGGGCCTGGCCGGCCCCAGCTGCGCCGCCGTGGGCTGAGCCATGGGCTGAGCCATGGGCTGAGCCATGCTGGGCGTGCCGCAGTTCCATGATCTCCAACGTGATGGGCACAAGCATGCCGATGAGCACCGGTCCCAGCCAGAAGAGCCAGCCGTAGGAGCCGCTGAGCATTACGTCCCAGGCGGCCCGAATGCTATGCGAGGCCAGGCGGCTGTAAAGGATCATCGCCAGGACGGTGACAAACTCCAGGCCGAGCAGGCCCAGGTCAGTCACCAGCAGCAGCCGCATCTCCGGGTCGCCTTTCGCCGCCATCTCAGCGG
>JAMDAP010000084.1 GCA_023484675.1 Bacillota bacterium | reverse complement strand
GGCCCGTCGCCCAACAGCAGCAGGCGGCAGCGTTCCGGCAGCCGGGCCAGCAGCTCCAGCAAGAAGCCCTGGTTCTTCATCGGGACGAAAAGGCCCATGCTGGCCAGAACAAAGGGCCCCTCCGCCGATGAAGAAGACGGGCCGCCGGGCCGGGAGCGGCTACCGGCGGGCAGCGCCTGCTCAACGTCCAGGCCCGGGTAAATGACCGTCCCGCGCTCGGGCCGAAAGGTCTCCGGGTAGCGGCCCACCAGGTGGTCCCAAAACCCGTCGGAGACTGTGGCCCAGGCGGGCATCCTCGCCGCCTGCCCCAACTCCCACCGCAAGTAGGCTTGTTGCAGCAGGCGGGTCCAGGCCTGGGGCAACAGGGGGCGCCACCGTGGGGCAGTCAGCTCGGCCTCGGCGTCCAGGGAGTGGACAAAGGTGAGGGTGGGGACCGGCCAGGGGGAGGCGCCGTGCAGGTCCTCAAAGACGATGGCCGCCGGCGGCTCCTTGGCCCAGGCGGATGCCAGGTGCCGGCGCAGGAACCAGGCGGCGGCACGGGCCCGCAGGTAGGAGCCCAGCGGGGAAGCAAGCCGGTTCAGCAGAACCAGGCCCGAGATCAGCCACAAGGCCGGGCCAGGCAGAGACCGGCGGGTGATGACCCGCACCCGATAGCCCAAGGCCTCCAGCCCTCGGGCCAGGGTATCGAGGTGCGCCGCCACACCGCCCGTGTGCTGGGCGTCTCCGGCGAAGGAGGTGACAAGCCAGATGAGCCTGTCCCCGCGTTGGCCGGATATCCGGGGTTGCCCGGACGGCCCGCGTACCAGGTGTTGCCCGTCCATCAGGCGCCGGCCTCCCCCGCCGCCAGGGCCCGGTACCAATCCAGGCTGAGGGCCAGCCCCTCCCGCAGGGAAACGGTAGGCTCCCAACCCAGGTGCTGTTTGGCCAGGTCGATGGAAGCGAAGGAGTGGCGCACATCCCCGGGCCGCTCCGGGCGATGGTTGGGCCGGACTTCGCGGCCCGCCAGGGAGCTGATCTCCGCGAGGAGAGTGTTCAGCGATATCGGCCTGCCGCTGGCAATGTTGTAGCTGCGGCCGCAGGCTTCGGCCGCCGCCACGGCCGCCGCCAGGTTGGCCCGCACCACATCTCCCACGAAGACGAAGTCGCGTGTCTGCTCCCCATCGCCATAGATGTCCGGGGACCTGCCGGCCGGCACCGCCGCCAGAAAGGCCGGGATGACCGCGGCGTACTGGGACTGGGGGCTCTGCCCCGGCCCGAAGACGTTGAAGTAGCGGAGGCACACGGTCTCCAGTCCAAAGGCCCGATAGTAGACCTGGGCGTAGAGTTCACCGGCGTGCTTGGCGGCGGCGTAGGGGGATTGCGGGCTGGCCGGCATGTCCTCGCGCTTGGGCAGTGCGGGCTCGTTGCCGTAGACGGCGCTGGAGGCGGCGTACACCACCCGCCGCGCGCCGGAGCGGCGGGCCGCCTCCAGGACGTTCAGGGTGCCTCCCACGTTGACGTCGTGCGCCAGGTCCGGCCGCTTCATGGATAGAGGCACCGAGGCGATGGCGGCCTGGTGAAACACCGTGTCCACGCCGCTGACCGCCTGCAGCACCGCCGGCTGGTCGCGGATGTCCAGCTCCACGAACTCGATGCGGCCCAGCACAGGCTCCAGGTTCTCCATGTTCCCCGAGCTCAGGTTGTCGGCCACGCGCACCGCCAGGCCCTGCTCCACCAGGGCCATCACCAGGTGGGAGCCAATGAACCCGGCGCCACCGGTCACCAGAACACGCTCCATGCTGCCACCTACCTCGCAAGAACGTCCTCGTATACCTTGATGATCTCGCCCGTCCAGGCTTCGACTCCGTGGTATCGCTCCACGTGGGACCTCGCCTTCCGTCCAACCTGAACCAGCCGCTCCCGGTCCCCTGTCAAAGCCTCCAGGAGAAGGGTGCCCAGCGCCTGGTGGTCCCCCGCCTCGAAGAGGAGCCCCGTTTCCCCGTGTTGGATCACTTCGCTCAACCCCCCCAGGTTGGAGGCAAACACGGGCTTGGCCGCGGCCATCCCCTCCAGGGCGGCGATGGAGGTCGCCTCCACCACACCATCGACGGGAATGGAAGGAACGATAACGCCCAGGGACTGGCTGACAAGGCGCGCCATCGCAGCCTGGTCCACCGACCCCAGGAAGCGCACCTGGCCCGCCAGGCCGCGGCGTCGCGCCAGATCCGCGAGGTGTGCCCTCTCAGGCCCCTCGCCCGCGACCCACAGCTCCACGTGTTCGCCCTTCAGCCGGCTCAACGCCTCAATGGCGACGGATACGCCGTTCTTCTTCACAAGACGCCTGGGAACCAGGAAGAAGGGTGCGCCCCCGCTATCCTCCGAGTGGGGGGCGAACAAAGTACTGTCCACCGCGTTGGGGATGATACGAACCTTCGTGGCCGGCACGCCAAACTCGGCCCTGGCGATCTCCCCTTGCCCGGTGTCCACCGCGATCAGCGCTTTGGCGCCGGCATAGGCCAGGTGCTCGCTTTGCCGCAAGAACTCAACGTGCTGCGGGTTCGCCTTGCCCGCGAACATCAAGACCTCTTTGGACAAAGGTCCGTGAATGGTCAGCACCACCGGCAACCCAAACTCCAGGGCGACCCGGCCAAACAGAGCATCATGGGCATGAACGAGGTCATACCGATCTCTGGCGATAAGCCGACCAGCCTGGCGACGGATGTCGTTCAGCCGCATTCGAGCGATCTTCACCCTGCCGCCGTCACTGCTGCCGCCTGCCACGAGCAGCGCATAGGCCTTCCAGAGCGGGGTTTGAAAGCGGTCATCAGGGTTGACGACAGCGTTCTGGATACCCCTGGCCGTAAGGCCCCGGGTCAGCATCCCAAGGTGGGACGGCACTCCCCCTGCCTGCGTAAGGGACCAGTTCGTGCCAATGAGAACTCTCATCCCGACTTCCCCCGGGTCAGAACCGTCTGCAGTGTCCGCAGCAGGATCATCAGGTCCACCCAGAAGGACCGAGCGTTGACGTAGTAGAGATCGTAACGCAGTTTGTCTTCGGCGGAGGTGGAGTAGCGGCCGGCCACCTGGGCCAGGCCCGTCAACCCCACCTTGGCCTGGTGGCGCAGCGGGTAGCTTGGGTTGTCGCGGCTGAACTGCTCCACGAAGAAGGGGCGCTCCGGCCGCGGCCCAACCAGGCTCATGTCGCCGCGCAACACGTTCCAGAGCTGGGGCAGCTCGTCCAGCCGGCTGGCGCGGAGAAGGCGCCCCACCCGCGTCACTCGGCCATCCGCGGCGCCGGAGGAGAAGACCGGCCCTGTGGCCTCCTCCGCATCCCGGCGCATGCTGCGGAACTTGTAGAGCCAGAAGGTCCGGCCGCCCAGGCCGACCCGCTCCTGGCGGTAAAGAGCGGGGCCGGGCGAATCGAGACGGATAGCCAGGGCGGTGGCCAGCATCACCGGCAGCCCGAGGAGCAGGCCCAAGACTGCCACACTCACGTCCAGCAGCCGCTTCAGCCCGTCCCCTTCCCGCGGCCGGACGCCCACGTCCAGGAGCATCAGGTCTCCGGCCTGCCGCAGCTCGGCACTGGCCATCCAGACGTCGTCCACGGTGGGTACGAACAAGAGCCGCCGGCCACTCGCCAGTGCGGCTCGAACGAGGCCTGCTCTAACCTCCCCGGTCACCGAGGGCGCCAGCAGCAAGGCCTCGGTTCCGCCGGCGCCGGCAGCGTCCGCCAGGGCCTCCGGCGGCTGGTCGGGTCGCACGACGGCCACCAGCCGGTAGTCTCCAGGCTGCTGCTCCAGGCGGGCCCTTAGCGGCGGTTCCTCTTCCAGCCCAGCCACCAGGGCCACCGCCAGGGCCGGCTGCCCCGGCACCAGGCGTCTGGCCATCCGGCGCCAGACATAGAAGGCCACCAGGTGAAGGAGCATCGCCAGAGCCAGCACCGTGCGCGGGAAGGAGAAGCCACGCAGGAAGAACGAGATGCTCACGCCGAGCAGAAAGGTAATGAGGCTGCTGCTCACCACCGATGGCCACAGCTCCTGCCAGGTCCGCCTCCCCAGGTGATAGAGGCCGTAGACCGAGTTCAGCAAGAGCATGGCCAGCGTGATCCAGGGGGCGGTGATGACGTAGGAGACCAGGTTGAAGGTCGGGATGTCGGGGCCGAAGCGGATCGCGGCGGCCCGCGCGCGCCCAGGGTGCCGGGCCCGCCCGGAGCCGCTCCGACTCTCCGTCATCTCCGACCACCTCCGTGTGTCGCGCCGCCCTGCGTCGCCCGGCCTGCGTCGCTTCGCGGGCGCCCCCTCTCCCCGGCGGCGCCCACCAGCACTCGCTCGTAGACGGCCGCGATGCGGTCCACCATGGCCTCCAGCGAAAAACCCTCCTCTATCCGCTCCCGGCCGCGGGCGCCGGCCCCAGCCAGGGTCTCATCCGAGGGCCGGGCACCGGCCGCCATCGGGGCCGCTCCCGAAGAAGCCCGGCCGCCCCCCGCCACCACCGCCAACAGCCGCAGTTCCGCCTCCGCCAACGCCTCCGGATCCCGCGGCGGCACCAGCAGGCCTGTCCGGCCTTCTTCCACCACCTCAGGGATGCCACCCACCGCCGTGGCCACCACCGGCAGGCCGTGGGCCATGGCCTCCAGCAGCGTGATGGGCAGGCCCTCCTTGACCGACGACAGGGCGAAGACGTCCAGGGCCGGCAGCAGCCGGGCTGCATCCGGCCGCTCCCCTGCCCAGTGGACCGAGACCTCCACCCCCAATTCACGCG
>JAMDAP010000204.1 GCA_023484675.1 Bacillota bacterium | reverse complement strand
TTGCCGGCCAGCAGCCGCACCAGCACGTACTGGGCGTGGTTGGTGTCCTGGTACTCGTCCACCAGGATGTAGCGAAATCGCTCCTGATAGGCGGTAAGGACGTCCTCGCGGCCCTGCAGCAGCTCGGCCGTCTTCGTGGTCAGGTCGGCAAAGTCCAGGGCGTTGCCGGCGCTCAGTTTCCGCTGGTAGAGTTCATAAGCCTGTGCCACGCGCTGGGCAAAGTAGTCCCTGGCCTGGCGGGCGAAGGCGGCCGGGCCCATCAGCTCGTTCTTGGCGGACGAGATGGCGCCGAGCACGGCGTTCGGCGCGAACTGCTTGTCCGACAGGTTCAGTTCCTTCAGGCACTCCTTGACCACCGCCTGTTGGTCGGAGCCGTCCAGCACTACGAAACGGCGATCCAGGCCGGCCTTGTCCGCCTCGCGGCGCAGAATGCGCACGCAGGCGGAATGAAAGGTGCTGACCCAGATGTCGCGGCTCGCCGGACCGACCAGATCGGCCACGCGTTCCTTCATCTCGCCGGCGGCTTTGTTGGTGAAGGTGATGGCCAGGATGTGAAAGGGGCTGACGCCCTGCTCCAGCAGGTGGGCAATGCGGTGGGTCAGCACCCGGGTCTTGCCGCTGCCGGCCCCCGCCAAAATGAGGAGCGGCCCCTCCCCGTGGGTGACCGCTTCCCTCTGTGCTTGATTCAAGTTTTGCAGCAGTGTGCTCAAACGCCGTACCTCCAAAGGTAATCCTACGGCTAGGATTCCCGCTGCGGCCTCCGGTTTCCTCCCGCTGCCGCTGGACTCTGCTTCAGAGGAAGGGTGACGCGGAAGCTGGTGCCCAGCCCCGCCTGGCTTTCCGCTTCGACCCGGCCGCCATGCGCCTGCACGATGCGGAAGGTGACCGCCAAACCCAGCCCTGTGCCCGTATCCTTGGTGGTGAAGAAGGGGTCGAAGATGCGCGGCAAGACGTCGGCAGCGATGCCCGGACCGCTGTCGCGGCAGGTGACCACCACCTCCCCCTGGGGCGTGAGGCTGGTGCCGACCACGATGTCGCCCTGCCCCTCCATAGCCTCCACTGCGTTCTGCAGCACGTTCAGGAAGACCTGCTTCATCTGCCGCGGGTCGATCCAGGTGGAAGAGGCTGCGGCTGCCCATTCCCTGTGGATGTGGACGCCCTTGGCGATTTCCTTGGCCTTGATCAAAAAGATGACCTCATCCAAGATGTGATGCAAGTCAACCAGCCGCCGGTTGGGCGAGGTGGGCCGGGCCAGGGTGAGCAGGTCCTCGAGGATGCTGTCGATGCGGTCGATTTCGCCCAGGATCAGATCCACGTACTCGCGGTCGGCGGCACCAGATGCCTGCCGGCCGCTCATGAGCTGGATGAAGCCGCGCACCGCGGTCAGGGGATTCCGGATCTCGTGAGCCGCTCCGGCCGCCAGCTCGCCCACCACCGCCAGCTTTTCCACCTGCTTCAGGTGCTCCTGCATCTTGCGATGCTCCGTGACGTCGTGGGCCAGGCAGACCACGCCAATACGGCGCGTCTGGTCCCGCAGGGGGGAAATGTGCACGTCGACGATCTTCTGCCGCGGGCCGTCAAATAGCGTGGCGCCGTAGATATCCTTTGGCTGCCCCGATTCCAGCACGTCCAGCAGCGGGCGGACCAACTGCTCGTCCTCCACCAGTTCCGTCCAAAGGCGCCCCTCCACGGCCCCGTTCGGAGGCAGCTGGTCCTCGCCCAGCAGGGAGCGGGCGGCGTGGTTCAGCTCACGCACGCGCCCTTCCGCGTCCAGGGCGATGATGGCGCTGCCCGACTCGCGCAGCAAGATGTTGGTGTAGGCCTGCATGGTCACCAGTTCGGCGTACCGGTCCTGAACCTCCGTGAACAGGCGGGCATTCTCCAGGGCCAGGGCGGCTTCCCCCGCCACCGCTGAGAGCAGGTTGATCTGCTCTGAGCTAAAGGGCGCCGCCTCACGCTTGAAGACACAGAGCACGCCGATCGTGCGGCCCCGCGCTGCCAGGGGGATGGCCAGGGCTGCCTTCACGCCCGCCTGCACCAGGGGGAGCACCGCCTCGGGCTGCTCCTGCTTGAGTTCGGTCACATAGTCGGCCGAGAACAGCGGCTGAAAGGCCCAGGCCGCCTGCCCCGGCAGACCCTGCCCGGCGGGCACGCACCAGCCGCTGGGCGACGCGCCGGGAAAGCCCCAGTGAGCGCGGCTGCGCAGGGTGCCGGTCCCGTCTTCGGCCAGCAGAATCAAGTTGGACCAGCCGGTGAGACGGCCAACCAGAGCTGTCACCCTGGCCAGGGTCGCCTCCAAGGAGAGGGATTCGCTCAAACTCTGCGCCAGGGACGACATTCCCACCAGCGTGGCGCTGACGCTGATAACCGGACCCTGGCGCTGGCCGGTAAGGAAGGACCGCAGCTGCTCCATGGCCTCATCGACACCGCCGGTGCCGGCGAGATGCGGGTCCTTCTCCAGCACCCGGGTGCAGGCCTCCACCACCCGTGGGTCGAACTGTCGTGCGGACTCCTCTTGCAGCTCCTGCAGGGCCTCGTTGATGGCACGGGCGGGGCGGTAGGCCCGTCCCGAGGTCATGGCCTCGAACGCTCGCACAACAGACAGAAGGCGCGAGGCAAAGGGGATTGCCTCTGCCGCCAGGCCGTCAGGATAACCGAAGCCATCGTAACGCTCGTAGCCGTGGCGGACGATGCGGGCCACCGGAATCAGGTCGCCGATCTGGCTGATGAGGCGGGCGCTGGCCTCGGGGTGAGCCAGCAGGGCCCGGCGCTCTTGCGGGGTCAGGGGGTCCGGCTTCTCCAGGCGCCGCTCCAGCTCCGGGTCCAGGCCAATGTCTTGTAGCAGAATGGCGTGCCGCAGATCACGCAGGACGCCTTCCTCTACAGTCATCTCCCGGCAGAGGGCCTCGGCCAGGCGCATCATGCGCTCGGACCGCCGCACCCGGTACGGCGCCCTCGCCCCGGCCAGACTGAGGAGCCGATCCACCGCCCGCTCCTGGGCGCGGTGCGCCAGACGCTGGGAGACCAGAGACGCCACCAGTACGATGACCGCCACCCCGGGCAGGGCCGCCATCCCGAGCCGCGTCAGCAGCTCCCAGAAGGCGATAGCCAGGGCGATGCGACCCAGCCACTGCACCCACGTGCCGCGCAGGTGGGACCAGGCCACTTCCAGGAAGGGCTGCTGCCGGTGCAGGGCGAACGCCGTCCCCATGACCGCGATGTTCAGAGCCGCATACGCCGTGCCGCTGGCCACAAAGCCGACCCCGGCCGGCCCCGGGGCTCCGAAGAACTGGAACACCCAGTCGGCGACCGCCACGCGCCAGGCGGTCTGGCCGGTGTTGAATAGAATCACCTTGTGTTCGTTGTGACGAAGCAGCCCCACCGCAGCCACCCCGCTGATCATTGCCAGCGTGGCCGCAGTGGGGCCGAACAGCCAGACCGCAGCCAGGCTGAGGGACGTGGAAAAGGAGAGCTTCTCACCGTTGACCAAACGCGCCTGAAGAAGCTCCGTCGCGGCGATAAGGGCAGAAAGCCACAGCACCGTCGCCGGGTCCGGCCTCTCCCGGTCGGTCAGGGACAGCGCCAGCAGGAGAAGCCCGCTTGAGCCGGCGAACCAGAACCACCCGTCGATGGTCAGGAAGCGACGCAAAGTATCGTCTCCCGGGCTATGGCATGGGGGGACAAGCCCCTCCTTATCAAATTATAGCATGCCCGCCCCCGGGTAGACAGCGACGCTCCGTGTCAGGGCCGGCGCGTGGCCTCAGCGCCGGCGGCGCCGCAACTCCGCCGCCACGTCGGCGCCGCCGAGACCGTGGTGGTGCAGCAATACCAGGGTGTGGAACCAGAGGTCCGCCACCTCCCACACCAGGTTCGACAAATCAGCATTCTTGGAGGCCAGAACCACTTCCGTGGCCTCCTCGCCCACCTTCTTGCAGACGGCATCCGGCGCCTTCTTCAGCAGCCGGCTGACATAGGACGCCTCGGAAGGGCGCTGCCGGCGGTCTTCGATGACCGCCTCCAGTTCGTCGAGCAGCGCTGCCATGGCGGCGCCGTCCGCCGGCGGACCCACCTCTGCGGGCGCGTCCGCGGCCATCGGGTTGTGGAAGCAGGAGTGCTCGCCGGTGTGGCAGGCGGGGCCGACCTGTTTCACCTTGATCAGGATGGCGTCACCGTCACAATCGGCCCAGACGCTCCGGACCCGCTGCACGTGGCCAGACGTCTCGCCTTTGTGCCAGTAGGCCTGCCGGCTGCGGCTCCAGAACCAGGTCTCCCCCCTGGCGAGCGTCCGCGCCAGGGCCTCGCGGTCCATGTAAGCCAGCATCAAGACCTGGCCGGTGGCTTCTTCTTGGATGACGGCGGGCACCAGACCCTGGCCGTCGAACTGGACATCTTCCAGCCGGGTCACCGGCTGGTAAGCGGTTGAACTCATGCGGATGCCCCCTCCGTCTTCCGTACCGGCACCCCGCGGGCCGCCAGGTACTCCTTCACGGCGCCGATGGTGAGCTCGCCAAAGTGGAAGAGTGAGGCGGCCAGCGCGGCGTCGGCATGCCCCGCCGTCAGCACCTCGTAGAAGTCCTCCAACTTTCCCGCTCCCCCCGACGCCACCACCGGAATCTTCACCCGCTCGGCCACGGCGCGGGTAAGGTCGATGTCGTAGCCGTCACGGGTGCCATCGCCATCGATGCTGTTCAGGACAACCTCGCCGGCACCCAGCCTCTCGGCTTCCGCCACCCACTCCAGCAGGTCGCGCCCGGTGGGCCGGCGGCCGCCGTGGGTGACCACCTCCCACCGTCCCGTCCA
>JAMDAP010000136.1 GCA_023484675.1 Bacillota bacterium | reverse complement strand
AAGACTGCTCGACATAGCCGGCGCCTCCATATTTAGATTGTTAGCAATCTATCTAAACTATAGAGGGACGCCTGCAAGGTGTCAACAGGCGTCCGGCCCGAGCGGCAACGGATCCAAGACTATTGAACGGGAGGCGGCTGCCAGCCCTGCCATCCGTCCGGTGGGGCGCCGGCGGAAGCGTCCGGTGCTGCCGCGGTCCGGCCCTCTTTGGCTGCCGTGATGCTGGCCCGCAGGGCCTCCATGAGGTCGGCCACCTGGGCCGGTTCGGGCCTGGCCGGCACGGCAATGTCCCGGCCCTCGACCTTGGCCTGCAGCAGCTGCTGCAAAGCGTCCCGATAGGCGCTGGCATAACGGTCGGCCTCGAAGGGACGGGTGAGATTGTCCACCAGCATCCGGGCCATCTCTACCTCGCGTTCATCCAGGTTGACCTGGCCCTCCAACTCGCCCAGGACGGCCGGATCGCGGATTTCGTCCGAATAGTATACGGTCTCCAGCAGCAGGGCCTGCCTGTAATTGCGGATAACGCAGAGGTGCTCCTTGCTGCGCAGCACGCCTTTGGCGATGGCCACCTTGCCGGTGCGCTCCATGGCTTCATAGAGCAGGCGGTAGGGTTTAAGGGACGGCCCGTCAGGGGCGGTGAAGTAGGACTTCATGTAGCGGATCGGGTCCACTTCCGAGAGAGCCACGAAGTCCAGGATCTGCAGGGCCCGGGCGTCGCTCAGGGGGAGCTGATCCAGGTCCTCATCAGTGACCGTCACGTAGGCGCCTTTGGCGTATTCATAGCCACGCACGAGGTCGTCTGCTTCGACTTCCGTCTCGCATGTTGGGCAGACTTTCTGGTAGTGGATCGGCGTGAAGCAGGCCTTATGGAGCTGGTGAAAGTGAACTTCCTTCGATTCGGTGGCAGCGTAGAGCTTGACCGGGATGTGCACCAGGCCGAAGGAAATGGCGGTCCGCAGGATGGGTCGCACGGCGGCTCCCTCCAGTTGCCGAAATGGGGTGCGGCGGAACATCTGCCGTTAGTCTTCCCCGAATCGGCGGGAGCTTGATGGGCGCCGTGCCGCCCCGGCCCATGGAGCCGATGCTCTGGCCCCAGGCCTTCGACCATCCGGACTGGGCCTTTCAGATCAAGTGGGACGGCATGCGGGTCCTGACCTCGGTGGCCGGCGGCACCGTGCAGGCCTTCAACCGCCATGGCCTCGATCGCACCCGGTGGTTTCCGGAACTGTCCGCCCTGCCTGGCCTCTTGGGCGAAACGCAAGCGGTGGTGGACGGTGAGGCCGTGGCCCTGGTGCACGGCAAGCCCAGTTTCCGCCGCCTCATGCAGCGGGTGAGAAGCCGCGAACCAGCGCGCCTTCAGGCCGAGATCCCGGTCACCTACGTGGTCTTCGACCTGCTGGAACTAGGCGGTCGGGACCTGCGCCATCTGCCCTGGGAGGAGCGGGAAGCCTTGCTCCGCCGCCGGGTTTCTACCGGCGGGCGGGTGGTGATCATCGACACAGTGCCGCAACAGGGCCGGGCCCTCTTTGCCGCCGCCAAGCAGCATGGCCTGGAGGGCGTCGTCGGCAAGCGCCGGGACAGCCCCTATGTCGCCGGCAAGAGCGACCTCTGGCGCAAGGTGAAATGCGTCAGGACGGAGCCCTTTGTCGTCGCCGGCTACCGCTGGCGAGAGGGGCGCCTGGCCTCGCTGCTCCTGGCCGCCTATGACCCGGACGGCCGGCTGGTCTACGTCGGCAATGCCGGCACCGGCCTGGATGAAGCGACGATGCAGGCCCTGCATCAGGTGCTGCGCGAGAACGCCCTGCCGGGGCCGGGGTCGGGGCCGGCTGCGCTCCTGGACCGGCACCGGGCACCGGGGGGCAGTCGCGACATCTGGGTGCTGCCGGCCCTGACGGTCCTGGTCGAGTTCCTGGAATGGACGGAAGACGGCAAACTGCGGGCTCCCGTCATCCGCGGCCTGAATCCGGTGGGGCCCGAGCAGTGCCGCCTTCCATGAAGGCCCGATGACGCCCAACACAAGGAGGGTGAAGTATGCCGGCCAAACGGCAGACAGTGCAGGTGGGAGGCCGTGCCCTCAGCCTGAGCAACCTGGACAAGGTCCTCTGGCCCGAGGACGGGCTCACGAAGGCCGACCTGGTGGCCTACTATGGACGTGTCGCGCCCTACCTTCTGCCGCACCTGCGCGACCGGCCGCTGGTGCTGACCCGCTATCCCGACGGCATCCACAGGGAGTCCTTCTACCAGAAGAACACCCCGGACTGGGCGCCCGCCTGGCTACGGCGCTTCCGCTACCAGTTCCCCGGCGGTGGACGGCCGCTGGACTTTCTGCTGGTGGACGACGCCGCCGGTCTGGCCTGGATCGCCAACCAGGCGGCCATCGAGATCCACCCCTGGCCGGCCACACTGGACGCCCCGGAACTGCCGGATCGAGTCACGGTGGACATTGATCCGGCGGAGGGCGCCACCTGGGATATGGTACGCCTGGTGGCGGAGAGCGCCGGCCAGTTGCTGTCAGCCCTCGGGCTCCAGGCCTTCCCCAAAACCTCCGGCGCCACCGGCATTCACATCACCATGGCCCTGTGGCGCCGCTACACCTTCGACGAGGTCACCGAGTTCCTGCACAAGCTCGCCCTGACCTTGTTCCACCTTCACCCGGACGTGATCACCCTGGAGCGCATGGTGGCCAAGCGCACCGGCAAGGTGTACCTGGACTACCTGCAGAACCAGCGCGGCAAGACCATCACCAGCGTCTACGGCGTAAGGCCCCGGCCCGGCGCTCCCGTCAGCACACCGATCACCTGGGAAGAGCTGTCTTGGATCCGCCCCGACACCTTTCGCCTGAACAACATCTTCTCCCGCCTGGAGCAGGTAGGCGACCTGTACGAGCCGCTTGCGCACAGCCCTCAGGAGTTGGACACCGCCACCCAGGCCCTGGCCCGCCAGCTGGCGCCCCTGTATAAACCGGCGTGGCCGGGGAATTTTACCAGTGGAGGTGAGCACCGTGTTCACCAAACTAGCGGACCTGCCGGCGCGGGCGTTTAGTGGAGCCATGACCTGGTGGTGGTGGCTGGGGGCGGCCACCCTGTTTGTGGCGGCAGCCTGGTGGTGGTACACCGCATCGACTCCGGTGCGAGGCCGTCCGGACCGGACCGAAGACGAAGACGACGACCTGTCCACGTGACGCAGCATAAGCCGCAAAGGCGTGGCGGACCGGCGGGGAACTCTCCGCCGGTTTTCGTTTCGGCGCCCGAAACCTAACGTCCGGCGCGCTTCGGCGAATCATTGGCCTTGACGGCGAAGCCCTCCGCGTGAAACGATAGGAGGGTATGCGGCACCGGCCGCTGGGGGTGAACCCTTGGGGGAGACTCGTCGCCAGGGCGCTGATGCGACTTCGGATGATCACCTGGACCCACGGGTCCGCGCGGGGGCGGGCGCCCGCATGAGCATTCTTTACCTGCTGCAGTTCTTCGCCATCGGTACGCTCTTTCCGCTCTGGCCGCTGTACTACCAGGGGCTGGGCCTATCCGGTAAAGTCGTGGGCCTGCTGTTGTCCGTAACGCCCGTACTGGCCATCCTCATGCCGCCTTTGTGGGGATTTCTCGGCGACCGTTTTCGCCTCCACCTGCCGCTCTTGCTGGTCACCAGCATTGGCGCCGGGGTCGCCTCCCTGGCGGTGCCCTATGCCCGTGGCCTGGCGCTCCTCTTCGGCGCCGCCGCCTTGCTGGCCGCTTTCCAGAGCGCCTGGAGCCCCATCGCCGACAGCATCGCTCTAGACGTAGTGCATCGTGAAGGGGCGCAGTACGGTCGGATGCGCCTCTGGGGTTCCGTCGGCTTTGCCGTCGCCAGCCTGGCTGCAGGAGCAGCAGCCGGCCGCTGGGGGCTGCAGGTCATCTTCCCGCTGTTTGCCCTGTCCTCGCTGGCCAGCGCCCTCCTCGTCCCCGGACTGCCCTCCCCGCACTACCAAGGCGCGGCCAAGGACGCCGCCGAGAACGGCACAGCCAAAGAGGCCGCCGGAACCGCCGCCCCTGGAGCGGCTGTGGCGCCGCCGCGGCAGGCCGGATGGCGCCAGCTCCTCGGTCAGCCTGCCTTTGCCTGGCTGCTGCTGGCTAATCTCTTCATCACCGGCGGGTTTGCCTCGAACAACTACTTCTTCGGCCTGCTCTACCAGCAGGCGGGAGGCGGCCTGCAGGGCATCGGCTTGGCCTTCTTGCTCTTCGCCCTGAGCGAGGTGCCGATCATGCTGGGGGCCCAGGCCCTGGTGGACCGCTATGGTCCCTCGTGGGTCCTGTTTGGCGCCGCCATCCTGGCCGGCTTGCGCTGGTTCCTCTACGCCATGGGCCTGGCTCCCTGGCAGCTCCTGGCCACCTTCCCGCTGCAGGGGCTGACCGGCGGCGTCTTCATCGCCGTCGGCCCGGTGCTCGTCTCCCGCCTGGCGCCTTCCGACCTCAAGGCCACCGCCCTGGCCCTGTTTGGCGTGGCCGGCTTTGGCCTGGGGGCCATCTTCACCGCCTCCGTAGGCGGCGTCATTCTGGACCAGTATGGCCCCGGCGCCATCTACACCTTCCTGGGCGGTCTGGCCGTGCTCGGGACCGCCGCCCTTATCATGGTGACGCGCCTGACGGGAGAGCGGACGCACTAGGCTCCGCCCCTGCGGTTACAACGCAGCCTATACCCAGGCCACATCTGCATACGAGAGGACGGAGCCCTCGCCGGCTCCGTCCTTGCCTTAGAAACCAGGTTGTCGTGCTGCGGCCCTGGTGCGGGTCAGTGCTGGCTGACGGCCGCTGCACCGACGTAGCGGTGGGG
>JAMDAP010000217.1 GCA_023484675.1 Bacillota bacterium | reverse complement strand
GATCGGCAAGCTGATCGCCGACGCCATGGAGAAGGTCGGCAAGGACGGCGTCATCACCGTCGAGGAGTCCAAGACTCTGGCCACCGAGTTGGAAGTCGTCGAGGGCATGCAGTTCGACCGCGGCTACATCTCTGCCTACATGGTCACCGACACGGAGAAGATGGAGGCCGTCCTGAACGAGCCCTACATCCTCATCACCGACAAGAAGATCTCGGCCATCGCCGACCTGCTGCCCGTCCTGGAGAAGGTTGTTCAGCGCGGCAAGCCGCTCCTGATCATCGCCGAGGACATCGAGGGCGAGGCTCTGGCCACCCTGGTGGTCAACAAGCTGCGCGGCACCCTGACCGCCGTGGCCGTCAAGGCCCCGGGCTTCGGCGACCGCCGCAAGGCCATGCTTGAGGACATCGCCATCCTCACCGGCGGCCAGGTCATCTCCGAGGAGATCGGCCTGAAGCTGGAGAACACCGACATCAAGTCCTTCGGCCAGGCCCGCCAGGTCCGGGTGGCCAAGGAAGAGACCACCATCGTCGAGGGGCACGGCAATCAGGCCGCCATCAAGGATCGGGTCAAGGCCATCAAGGCCCAGATCGAGGAGACCACCTCCGACTTCGACCGCGAGAAACTGCAGGAGCGCCTGGCCAAGCTGGCCGGCGGCGTGGCGGTGATCAAGGTCGGCGCGGCCACCGAGGTCGAGCTGAAGGAGAAGAAGCTCCGCATCGAGGACGCCCTGAATGCCACCCGCGCTGCCGTTGAGGAAGGCATTGTGGCCGGCGGCGGCACCGCTCTCATCAACGTGATGCCGGCTGTAGCCAGCCTCAAGCTGGGTGGTGAGGAGCAGCTCGGCGCCGACATCGTCCGCCGGTCCCTGGAGGAGCCGGTGCGCCAGATCGCTTTCAACGCCGGCTTCGAGGGCTCCGTGGTGGTGGAGCGTGTCAAGGCCGAGAAGAAGGGCCATGGCTTTAACGCCCTGACCGGCGAGTACGTGGACATGGTGGACGCCGGCATCACCGATCCGGTGAAGGTGACCCGCTCCGCCCTGCAGAACGCGGCCTCCATCGCCAGCATGATCCTGACCACCGAGGCCCTGGTCACCGACAAGCCCGAGCCGAAGAAGGATATGCCGATGCCCGGCGGCGGCATGGGCGGCATGGATTTCTAGTACGGTCCCGGCAACACACTGTCCCGGCAAGGAAGTCCGAAGAAGAGCCTGGCCACACGGCCAGGCTCTTCTTGTCAGCAAACTGGCCAAGCGGCTGGGCACCCTGGAGCGGGTATAGCTTTGGCTCCCCGCTGGGCCAAGCACGGTGGGTCTGGGACAGGTCACCCTCTATTGTGGTGCCTGGCCGTGATTTGGCAAGGATCCCTTTTGTCCCGGTGAAGGCGGCGAGCTGGCGCGGCAGGGGCTGTGGGGCGACTGACCCAGCGTAGGTTGGCATCGGGCGCATCCCTACTGATATCGGGCGACTCCCTATTGACAGCAGGTGCCTCCTCGGATAATATACACATATCAAATCGGAATTAGGGGAAAGGAGGCCGCCCGATGTCGCTGTTCCAAGAGTTGCTGGCGTCCAATGCCGCGTATGCTGGTTCCTTTGATCGCAGCCGGCTGGCGATGCCGCCCTCCAGGCACCTGGCCGTAGTGGCCTGCATGGATGCCCGGCTGACCGTGGAGGAGGTTCTGGGGTTGCGCACCGGCGACGCCCACATCATCCGCAACGCCGGGGGGATTGTCACCGACGATGTGATTCGCTCCCTGATCATCTCCCACAAGCTGCTGGGCACCCGGGAGTTCCTGGTCATCAACCACACCGACTGCGGCATGCTTACCTTCACCGATGAACAGCTGCAGCAGCGCGTGACCCAGGAGCACGGTGTGGACGCCTCCCATCTGCACTTTCACGCCTTCGACGACGTGCGAGCCAACGTCGAGGCGCAGGTGCGGAAGATCCGGCAGTCTCCGTTCATTCCCAAGGATATTCCGGTTCACGGTCTGATTTTCCGGGTGGAAGACGGCCGGCTGGACCACGTGGTCTCGGCCTGACGTCTTTTCATACGTGTTCGCCTTGACCTCTACGAACATGCGTTCTATACTAAGGGCACCCCTATCGGGAGGTGCCTCTTTCTATGGCCCGAGTTGCTTGCATTCTTCTGCCTCACTTTGCGCTTCAGGTCGAGCAACTTCGCCGCCCCGAGCTGGCCGGCAAACCCCTGGTGCTGGGGGCTGCGCCCGGTGAGCGGCCCCTGGTTCAGGACTGCTCCTATGAGGCGGAAGATGGTGGCCTTCACCCCGGCCTTCCCATTCGCCAGGTGCTGGGCATCTGCCGGGAGGCCATCATCCTGTCGCCGGACCCGGCTTACTACGCCCGCCTCTTCCGCCGCCTGCAAGAGGCGTGGGAGGGCATCAGCCCGGTGGTGGAGGCGGCAAGCCGGGGCGAGGCTTACTTGGACCTTTCCGGGCTAGAGCCGGTCTACCCCACCCTTCAGGACCTCCTGGACGCCATCCTTGACGTTACGCCGGCCAAGCTGAAGCCGCGGGTGGGCATCGGCCCCAGCAAGTTTGTGGCCAGGATGGCCGCGCTGGAGGCAGGCCCCGGCTTTCCCCGGGTGGTGTCCGCGGAAGAAGCGGCGCGGTTTTTGGCTCCCCTGCCGGTGCGGCGCCTGCCGGTGCCGCCGGAGGTGATGCACAAGCTGGAGGTGGTGGGCCTCACCCAGCTTGGGCAGGTGGCGGCCCTGCCCCTGTCCGCGATGCAGGCCCAGTTTGGTGAGTACGGGAGGCGCCTCTGGGAGCTGGCCGGAGGCCGGGATGCCGGCCCCGTAGTGGCCACCCGGCTGCCGGAGCAGGTGCGGGAAGCCCTTGTTTTCCCGGCTCCCGTCGCCGATGGGGAGGTTCTGCAGACAGCCTTGAGGCAGCTGGTGGCGCGGCTGCTGGGCCGGCCGGACATGCGGGGCAAGGGGGTGCGCAGCCTGCGGCTGGCCATCGGCCTGGAGGGACAGCGCTCCTGGGAGAAGACCGTAACCCTGAAGGAGGCCAGCTCTTCCGCCGAGCGCATCCGGCTGGCCCTGCAGAATCACCTGGCCGGTCTGGTTCTTCCTGCCCCTGCCGAGTCCATGGCCCTGGAGGCCCTGCAGGTGGGGGTGGCCAATCAAAAACAAGTGACGGTGGATGCAGTGGCGGAAGAGCGTCGGGCCCGCCTGGCTGAGGCGGCACGACAGCTTCAGGCCCGCTATGGCGAGTCGTCCTTATTTCAGGTGGTGAGCCTTGAGCCATGGTCGCGCCTTCCCGAGCGCCGCTACGGCCTCATCAGTTTCGAGCCCTAAACGAGCCCCGGCCGGTTCGGGTCCAGGCGGGGGAGGACGGCCAGCCCCGGGCCGTGTTGGTGGAGCGGCGCTGGCAACCGGTGGAGGCAATTCAGGACCATTGGCGGGTAGAGGACCAGTGGTGGCGCCAACCCCTGAGCCGCTACTACTACGAGGTGCGGCTGTCCTCCGGCATAATCGACGTGCTCTACCAGGATCGGATATCCGGAGCCTGGTTCCTCCAGCGGGATTAGCGTGCGAGCTGCACTCCCGGACAGGCGTCGTGTTACGGGCGAGGCGTCATCAGCCCGGGTCCAACTGGACCCGCCGTATCCAACCCCGACCTGTCACTGAGTGAGGAGGTGCGTGTACGCGTCTGGTGCTAACCCGCGTCAGGACAACATGGCAGGAGACGAAGGGCATGGCCGACTATGTGGAGCTCCACGCGCACTCCGCCTTCTCGTTTCTGGATAGCGCTTCGTTGCCGGAGGAACTGGTGCTGCAAGCCAGAGATCTGGGCTACCGGGCCCTGGCTCTGACCGACCACGACGGCCTCTACGGCTCCATGGAGTTCGCCCATTCCGCCAAGGCCTGGGGGCTGCAGCCCATCACCGGGGCGGAGCTGACCCTGGGCAGCGGGGTGCTGGGGGCGGCCGCCCCTCCCGGCAAAACCCCGGACGGTGGCTTTCACCTGACCTTTCTGGCGGAGACGCCGGAAGGGTACGCCAACCTGTGCCGGCTCATCAGCCTGGCCTATCAGAGCCGGGAAAAGGGCGATCCCTCTCTGGCCCCTGCCCTCCTGGCGCAGCATGCCGAGGGGCTCATCTGCCTCTCCGGCTGTCGCCACGGGGAAATTGCCCGGCTGTTGGACGAGGGCCGGACGACGGAGGCTGAAGCTGTGGTGCGCCGCCTGCAGGAGTGGTTTGGGCCGGACCGCTTTTATATCGAACTGCAGCAGACCCTGACCCGGGGAGACACGCAGCGCATCCGCGCCCTGACGGCACTGGCCCGTCAGCTCGGATTGCCCCTGGTGGCCACGGGTAACGTGCATTACCATCGTCGTGAGCGTTATCACCTGCAGGACACCCTGGTGGCCATCCGCCACCGTACAACCCTGGAAGGGAGCCACGCGCAGCGCCGTGGCAACAGCGAGTTCTACCTGCACCCGCCGGAGGAGATGGCCGCTCTGTTCCGGGAGCTGCCCGAGGCGGTGGGAAACACCCGGGCCATTGCCGAACGCTGCCAGGCCTTCGACCTGACCCGCGACCTGGGCTACCGCTTCCCCGACTTTGCCGGCTCGGACCGGGAGGGCTCCGACGACGACGGCCCAGGCCTCGGTAACGCTGGCCCCAGGGAAACGGCCGGCGAGGCCCTGGAGCGCGTCAGCCGGGAACTGCTGGCGGAGCGGTACCGGGACGCACCGCCGGACCTGCAAGACAGAGCTTGGGGTCGGTTGGAGGAGGAGCTGCGGCTGATCCGGCATCACGGGCTGTCGGGGTTCTTGCTGGGCTACGGCGATCTGC
>JAMDAP010000202.1 GCA_023484675.1 Bacillota bacterium | reverse complement strand
CGCCGGCGTCATGCCACCTTGCTCTTGCCTCCCGCCGCATCCTTGGGCACCGGCGGTTTGGTCACCAGGGCCAGAAGCACGCCGACCAGGGCCAGCGCCCCGTAAATGTACAGCGCTGCCGTGTAGTTGCCTGTGGATTGCTTGACCTGGGCGATAACGCCCGGCCCGAAGATGGACGCCGCACCATAGGCGGTGAACATCCAGCCGTAGTTGAGGCCGAGGTTCTTGGTGCCGAAGTAGTCGGCGGTGAGGGCTGGCATCAGGGCCAGGAAGCCACCAAAGGAGAGGGCCGCCAGCGTGATGCCGGTGACGAAAGTGCCATAGGAGGCGGCCCTGGGCAGCAGCAGGAACATGTCCAGAGCCAGGATCAGGAACATTGCCACCAGAGACCCGACCCGTCCAACGCGGTCGGACACCGCGCCCCAGAAGAGGCGGCCGAGCCCGTTGAAGATGGCCAGGATACCCACCGCCGCAGCGGCGGCCTCCTTGCCCAGCTTGGCCACCTCCTGCCCCATGGGGGCGGCCTGGGAGATGACCATCAGGCCGGCGGCGGCGCCGAAGATGTACATCGCCCACAGCAGCCAAAAGGACAGCGTGGACAGCATCTCGGTCGGGGCGTAATCCACCTTGGCGGCGGTGCCGGCCTTCGCCGCCGGCAGCTTCCATCCGGCGGGCTTCCAGCCGGCCGGCGGGTTTTGCAGGAGCTGGGCCGCGCCGGTGACCGCCACCAGGAAGATGAGGCCGAGGATGGCAAAAGTGGTCAGCACGCCGTAGGACACGATCAGCTTGGCGGCCAGGGGCGCAAAGACCAGGGAACCGGCGCCGAAGCCGAAAACCGCCAAGCCGGTCATCATCCCCCGCATGTCGGGGAACCACTTGACGATGGTGGCGATGGGCGTGACGTAGGCAAAGCCGATACCGAGACCGCCCAGGACGCCGTAGGACAGGTAGAGCATGGTCAGGGATGAGGTCTGACTGGCCAGCCAGGTGCCGCCGCCCAGCAGCACGCCGCCGACGGTGGCCACGATCCGCGGCCCCACCTTGTCTTGCCAGCGGCCGGCAAAGATCATGGCGATGGTGAAGAAGACCAGGGTCATGGTGAAGGCCCTCGTGGTCTCTGTGACGCTCCAGCCGAACTTGGCCATCAGCGGTTTGCTGAAGACGCTGAAGGCATAAACGGTGCCGAGAGAAAGCTGAATGATGATGCCCGCCAAGACGATGAGCCAGCGATTGGCTACCCGGGGCTCAGCCATGCTCCGTACCTCCTCGTTCGGGTCAAGCTTCCTTCTCCTCGTACTGGGACTTCAGCTTGGCCACCACCGTCGGGTCGGCCAGTGTGGTGGTGTCGCCCATGGCCCGGCCCTCCGCCACGTCGCGGAGCAACCGGCGCATGATCTTGCCAGAACGGGTCTTGGGCAGCTCAGCCGTGAAGAAGATGTCGTCCGGCCTGGCCAGGGCGCCGATCTTCTTGGCCACGTGCTCACGCAGCTCGGCAATCAGCTCCGTGGTCTGCGGCACGCCCTCCTTCAAGGTGACGAAGGCGGAGATGGCCTGGCCCTTCACCTCGTGGTTCTTGCCGATGACCGCGGCCTCGGCCACCGAGGGGTGGTCCACCAGGGCGCTCTCCACTTCCATGGTGCCGATGCGGTGGCCGGCCACGTTGACCACGTCGTCGACCCGGCCCAGCAACCAGAAGTAGCCGTCGGCGTCGCGCTTGGCGCCGTCACCGGTAAAGTAGATGTCCTTGAACTTGCTCCAATAGGTTCTCTCGTAACGCTCCGGATCGCCCCAGATGGTGCGGAGCATGCCCGGCCAGGGCCTTGTCAGGACCAGGTAGCCGCCTTGCCCGGGGCCCACCGGCTCGCCTTGCTCGTTGACCACTTCGGCCTTGACGCCCGGGAAGGGGCGGGTGGCCGAACCCGGCTTGGTGGCAACGACGCCTGGCAACGGCGTGATGAGGATTTGCCCCGTCTCCGTCTGCCACCAGGTGTCAACGATGGGCGCGTGCTTGCCACCGATGTTCTCGTGATACCACATCCAGGCCTCGGGGTTGATGGGCTCGCCCACCGTGCCGAGGAGCCGCAGGCTGGACAAGTCGTGCTTGGCCGGCCACTCGGTCCCCCAGCGCATGAAGGAGCGGATGGCGGTCGGCGCGGTGTAAATGATATTGACCTTGTACTTCTGGACGATGGACCAGAACCGGTCGCGCTCCGGGAAGTCCGGGGCGCCCTCGTACATCAGGCTGGTGGCGCCGTTGGCCAGAGGGCCGTAGACGATGTAGCTGTGCCCCGTGACCCAGCCGATGTCGGCGGTGCACCAGTAGACGTCCTCATCCTTCAGGTCGAAGACGTACTTGGTGGTGGCCGTGACGCTGGTCAGGTAGCCGCCGGTGGTGTGGACGATGCCCTTGGGCTTGCCCGTGGTGCCCGAGGTGTAGAGCAGGTATAGGGTGTCCTCGGCGTCCATGGCCTCCGGCTCGGAGGCGTCCGAGGCATCCTTCATCACGTCGTGCCACCAGACGTCACGGCCTGCTCTCATGGTCACGGGCTGCGCAGTGCCGACCCGCTCGACCACGATGACCTTCTCAACGCCGGATCCCTCAACGGCTTCATCCGTGTTCTTCTTGAGGGGCACGATGCCACCGCGACGCCAACTGCCGTCGGCGGTGATGACAATTCCGGACTGGGCGTCGTCGATGCGCTGGCGCAGCGACTCGGGGCTGAAGCCGCCGAAGACCACGCTGTGGGGCGCGCCGATACGGGAACAGGCCAGCATGGCGATGGGCAGTTCAGGGATCATGGGCAGGTAGATGGTGACCCGGTCGCCCCGCTTGACCCCGAACCCCTTCAGCACGTTGGCGAACTTATTGACCTCGTGGGACAGCTGCTGGTACGTCAGGGTACGGGAATCGCCCGGCTCCCCTTCCCAGATGATGGCCGCCTTGTTGCGGCGCCAGGTCTTGAGGTGGCGGTCCAGGCAGTTGTACGAGACGTTGAGCTGGCCCCCGACGAACCACTTGGCGTAGGGGGGCTGCCAATCCAGCACCTGATCCCAGGGTTTGAACCAATCGAGGCTCCCGGCCATCTGGGCCCAATAGGCGTCTGGATCTTCGTCTGCCATCCGGTAAAGGCTGTCGTCCTTGGCGTTAGCTTGCGCGACGAACTCGGCGGAAGGTGGGAATACCCGATCCTCCTGCAAAAGCGCTTCAAAGGCCTTCGGATCTGTTGCCAACCGTGGGCACCTCCCAAGTAGATGATGTGCGTGGAAGCCGGATCTCGCCACCTGCCAGGCGCCACCCCCCTTGCTACCCCTACCGGGTAATCATGGCTGTCGAGGGCTTCGACATCAGGAGACAGCTGTGAAAAGAATTTTCAGATACGTGCTATATAGGCCAATCGTATGGGCCGCCGGAGGTGCCGTCAAGTCCTTTTGGTGTCGAAATGTGCCGAAGAGACAAGTTCTCTTTTTCACGGAAGTTGGCGGTACCCGGCCGGGGTAGCGCAAAAGGCCCTGGCCGAAGGGCCAGAGCCTGGGTGCGTACGAGTCGGTGGGGGGGCCTACTAGTACAACCCCTCGTCCTCGCGGTCTTTGAGCAGGCGACGCATCACCTTGCCGGAGCGGGTCTTGGGCAGGTCGTCGGCAAATTCCACTTCGTCCGGCGCGGCCACGGGGCCGACCTCGCGGCGGACGTGGTCCTTGAGCTCCTCCGCCAGAGCCGGCGTGGGAACTGCACCCACTTTGAGGATGACGAAGGCCTTGATGCTCTGACCCGTCAGCGGGTCCGGCTTACCGATGACCGCCGCTTCCTGTACCGCCGAATGTGACAGCAGAGCCGCCTCGATCTCCACCGGGCCGAGGCGGTAGCCGGCCTTCTTGATCACGTCGTCGACGCGGCCGTGGATCCAGAAGTAGCCGTCCTTGTCACGGTGGGCGGAGTCGCCGCTGAAGTAGACGCCGGGCAGCGTCTGCCAGTATTGCTCGTGACGGGCCGGCTCGCCGTAGACGTCCTGCATCATGGCCGGCCAGGGCTGCCGGACCATCAGGTAGCCAGGAGTGCCCGCCGGTGCGGGATGGCCCTCGCGGTCGACCACATCGGCGTCGACGCCCAGGAAGGGCAGGCCCGGCGATCCCGGCTTCAGGGGCTGGACCGGCGTAGGGGCAATCATGTGGGCGCCGGTCTCCGTCTGCCACCAGGTGTCCATCACCGGCAGGTCGCGGCCGGCCGCCTTCCGGTACCAGTCCCAGGCCTGTGGATTCAGAGGCTCACCCACCGATCCGAGCAGCCGGAGGGCCGACAGGTCGTGGCGGCGCGCCCACTCCAGGCCATACCGCATCAGGCCGCGGATGGCGGTGGGGGCGGTATAGAGTACGGACACCCGGTAGCGTTCCAGGATGGACCAGACGCGGTCCGGGTCAGGGTAGGCGGGAGCGCCCTCGTACATCACCTGGGTCACGCCCATCAGCAGCGGGCCGTAAACGGCGTAGCTGTGCCCGGTGATCCAGCCCGGGTCGGCGGTGCACCAGAGCACGTCGCTTTCTTTCAGGTCGAGCACGAAGCGGCTGGTGGCGGCAACACCCACCTGATAGCCGCCGTGGTTGTGGACAATGCCCTTGGGCATCCCCGTGGTGCCCGAGGTGTAGAGCGAAAAGAGCACGTGGTCGCTGTCCACGGGCAGGCAGGGCACTTCACGGAAGGGGCGGGCCAGCAGGGCCGACCATTCCAGATCGCGGTCCGGCTGCCAGGGGATATCGTTGCCGGCCCGGCGCACGACAATGACCCGGGCGGTGCTCGACAGCTCGGCCAGGACCTGGTCCACCACGGGTTTCAGCG
>JAMDAP010000174.1:1452-5026 GCA_023484675.1 Bacillota bacterium | reverse complement strand
GAAGTCCGCCGGCACGGTCATAGGTAAGCACCTCCTTGGCTCCTTCGTAGACCTCGCGGGGCAGGAACGGGTTCCCGTCAAACTTTAATAGCTGATTTATGCTCCCCGCCGGTTCAACCTGGTGGCGAATCAGACCCGCTAGTTGGCCGGTGGCGTTGTTTTCCACCACCAGAATGCGGCTGGCGGCTCGCATCCGCTCGGCAACTTCTTCCGCGGGGAAGGGCCAGATTCTGATCACCTGGAGATGGGCCACCTGCTTTCCATCCGTCTCCAGGCGTTCCCGCGCCTCGGCGATCGGCCCGAAGGTGGAGCCCCACCCGATCAACAGCAATTCCGGGCTGTCCGCCCCCTCGTAGCGGACGTTTCCCCCGGCGAGATCAGCCTGCTCCACCTTGGCCAGCCGCTTCTCCATCATGTTTGTGCGCACCTCCGGGTCCTCGGTGATAAAGCCGGCCTCATCGTGCTCGTCGCCGGTCGCCAGGTAGCTGCCCCCTTTCTGGGACGGCACAGAACGAGGTGATACGCCGCTATTGGTGATGCGGTAACGCTTGAATTCGTCCCCCAGCCGGGCCAGTTCTTCCTCGGTCACCATTGGGCCGCGGTCTACCTTGACCCGGCTGAAATCCAGAGCGGCCACCGACTGCCTGCTCATCCCCAGGGCCAGGTCGGAGGCGAGGATTACCGCACACTGGTAGCGGTCTGCCAGGTTGAAGACCTCCGCCGCCAGGTAGAAAGCGTCCTCCATGGTGGCGGGCGCCAGGACGATGCGGGGCAAATCTCCGTGGGACCCGAAAACCATCTCGTTCAGGTTCCCCTGCTCGTACTTGGTGGGAAGACCGGTGGCCGGGCCGGCCCGCTGAACGTCAACGATGACCACCGGGGTCTCAGTCATGCCCGCCAGCCCCAGCGACTCCATCATCAGCGACAGGCCTGGCCCCGAGGTCGACGTCATTCCCCGGGCCCCCGCATAGTTGGCACCGATGGCCATGTTGATGGCGGCGATCTCGTCTTCAGCCTGGACGACGACACCCCCATGGTCCGGCAGGTGGTTGACCAACCAGTACATTATCTCGGTGGCCGGCGTAATTGGGTAAGCGGCCAGAAAGCGGCATCCCCCGGCCAGGGCACCGAACGCGACCGCCTCGTTGCCGGAGATGAGGAGATGGCCGTTCCCGGACGGTGGAGGCAGCCGGTTGAGCTCGCCGTAATTGCCAAGGGCGTAATCGTACCCCCGGGCCAGGACGTCCAGGTTTCGCTCCACCACTTCCCGCCCCTTCTTTCGGAAACGGTCCTCCAGGACCGAGGCAAAATTCTCGGGTTTGAGCCCGAGAAGGGCCGCGGAAACCCCCAGCGCCGCCATGTAACCCCCAGCGCCGCCATGTTTTTCATGATGGGGTTGCCGGCTTCTTGGGCCATCTCCATCATGGGAACCGGGAGCAGCGCAAGCCCCCTGGTGGCCATTTGGTCGGGGATCTCCAGCTCCGAGTCGTAGACCAGGCAGGCACCCTGGGACATCTGGCCGGCGTTCATGTCCAGGCTGTCCGCGTCGAAGGCAATCAACAAATCGAGCTGGTCAGCGCCGGACCGGACCGCCCGGTCAGCGATGCGAATTCGGTAATTGGTGTGCCCCCCCTTGACCCGGGAGGCGAACTGGCGAAAGGCGTGCAAGTGGTAACCGAGCCGGTTTAAGGCGGCGGCAAAGATCTCGCCGGTGCTCTCGATTCCTTCTCCCTGCTGGCCGCCAACCATCCAGGTAAAATCGTCCATGGCCGGTCACCAGTCGAAGAAGCGAGATTGGCTGACCAGGGAGTCGTCGTCGGAGTCGTCAGCCGCGTCTCCGGCCGCGTCTCCGGCTGGCGCCTCTCCCACCGCCTCCGGGGCCACGCCGGTAAGCCGGCCCCGGGTCACCGCGTCGCTGACACCGCCGATACCCTGGTCGCGTTCAACCGCCAGAAGGGTAATGCCCAGGCTTCTTTCGGTTTCCTTCAGCTTTCTCAACTGCTCTGGACTCAGGTTAGTGTAACGATATCCGGCCATGAAAAAAACCTCCCGCCTCAAAAGGACGTTGCAGACCATAGTCTGCCCTCTTGAGCGAAAGGTCATAAACTTGAAGGCTACCGGACGGAGGCCGCCTTTACAAGACCGTACAACGCCTCATTGATGGGCGTGGGCACCCCCAGGCGCCGTCCCTCCCTTACTACCACGCCGTTCAACGCCTCCAGCTCCAGGGGGCGGTGGAGGGAAAGGTCTCGCTCCATGGAGCTGTGCATGTCGCCGCTGGCCGCAAAGGCCATCCGGCGTTCCACAACGTCGGAAGGCAGAGGAATTCCTGCCGCCAGGGCCACCTGGCGGACCTCCTCCATGGCTTGCCGGAAGCCGGCCTGGCCTTCCGGAGTGGCCAGGATGGCGGCAACCCCGGTGCGGGTCAGGGCGGTCATGGCATTGAGAGCGCAGTTGAAGACGAGCTTCTCCCATTTGGCCGCCATGATTTGGGCGGACAGTTCGCTGTCGATCCCCGCACGGCGGAAAGCCTCCATGATGGCCTCGACGCGGGGGGAGGTCTTTCCGTCCAGCTCCCCAAAGATTATCCGCCCCGCTGCCGAGTGGCGAATAACCCCCGGTTCCACCAGCGAGGCCTCCACGTAGGCTACTCCCCCCAGCACCCGCTGGGGACCCAGGATTGCCTGGAGCTTCCCTTCGTTGTCCACTCCGTTTTGCAGGGAAAGAACCGCCGTCCGGGAACCCAGGGTTCCAAGCAGTTCCCTCGCCGCCGGCTCCGTATCGTAGCTCTTGGTAGCAAAGAGAATAAGGTCAAAAGGAGCCTCCGCAGCCGCTTCCCGGGCGTCCCCTGCCTTCACCTTCACCCGGAAATCACCGCGGAAGCTGGTCACCCGCAGGCCCTGAGTGCGCAGCGCCTCCAGGTGCTGGCCCCTGGCTACGAAAAACACTTCTTCGCTGGCCCTGGCCAAAAGCCCGCCAAAAAAACCGCCGATCGCCCCAGCGCCCATCACCAAAACCTTCATTATCCGCCCCCCTTTCAGTGATTCTCCTTTCGAGGGGTACCCCCCTTTCTCCTACCGGGCGCCTTTCACCGGGATGCCGCGGACACCCCGTCCCGCAGATGAAACCGCACCCGGACCGACATCCCGGGACGGAGCAGTTCGTCCTCGTTGTTAACGGAAACCCGGACGGGAATCCGCTGCACCACCTTGGTGAAGTTGCCGGTGGAGTTATCACTGGGGATCAGGCTGAAGACGGAACCGGTGGCCAGGCCAACTTCCTTCACCTGTCCGGTGAGGGGCTTGCCGGGGTAGGCGTCCACGTAAACGTCCGCCCCCTCGCCCGGCCTGATCTGCGCGATCTCCGTTTCCTCTACGTTGGCCTCCACCCGCACCTTGGTGAGATTGGCCATGACCACCAATGGCTGGCCAGGGGCCGTCATTTCCCCCTCTTTCGCGTCCACCTGGAGGACGGTCCCGTCTGCCGGGGCGGTCACCCTGGTGGCTGCGAACGGGACCATCCGGGAACTCGACGCGGTCGGCTGGCAGAACGTGGAAGACAAACAGCAGATGCG
>JAMDAP010000174.1:0-1442 GCA_023484675.1 Bacillota bacterium | reverse complement strand
ACCGCCAGGGGCTGGCCCGGCGCGGCCATTTCCCCTTCCTTGACGTTAACCTGGATGATGGTCCCGTCTTCCGGAGCAGTAACCCTCGTGTTATTAACCGCGACCTCCGCAAGCCTAACGGCCGCGTCGGCTTGCTTTACGGCCGCGTCGGCCACCGCCACGTCAGTGTTGGTCGCCCCGGCCCGCAGGGCGTCCAGGGCGGCCTGCGCCTGGCTCAAAGTCGCTTCCGCAGCCTTGTACTGGGCATGGGCCTGGTCGAACTGGGCCTGGGAAGCTGCACCGTGTTGGAAAAGGGCCTGGGTGTTTTCGAACATCTTCCTGGCCAGGTCCCGCTGGGCCGTTGCGCCCGCCACGGCATCCTCTGCGCGGCGGAGCTCCTCCGCCCTGGCACCGCCCAGTACCCTGGCCCGTTGAGCCCGGGCCAGCTCCAGGGCCGCCTGCGCCTGAGCCAGTTGGGCCCGGGCCAGTTCGTCGTCCAGGGTGGCCAGAACGTCTCCAGCCTTAACTTTGCTGCCAATGTCCACGTTGACACGGCTAACCCTTCCCGCACCCTCGGCGCTGACCTGTACCAGGTCTCCCGCGATCTTGGCGTTTTCCGTCTCAAAGTAGCGCGTGTGCTTCACCCAGTAGGTGTAGCCATACACGCCCGCCACGACAATTGCAACTGCACCAATGACTGCCAGGGCCAGCGTCGGCGGCCGCCGCCTGGGTTGGTTGCCAAACTGGGTTTCGGTGGACAAGAATCTCCCTCCCTAAATTTCCGCGGCCATAGCGCTTTGCCCCTTCGCCGGCCGCTCTTTTCCGTTACTGCGCAAAAACAGCCCCAGGATCGCCCCGCTGACGGTAAACCAGGTGGCCACCCAGAACACGTCATCGATGGCCTGGACAAAGGCCTGCTGCTGCACCACCCCGCTCAGCAGCCTCCAGGCCAGGGGCGCCCCCAGCTTGGCGAGGGCTGCGTGAACGGTGGGGTTGCCGGCGTTCAGGCTGGACGCCAGGTCTGCTGCGTGGAACACCAGGCGCCGCTGCAGGAGCGTGTTGAAAACGGCGATGCCAAAGGAACTGGAGACCTGCCGGATGGTATTGGTAATCGCCGTGGCGCGGCTGACCTTGTCCAGCTCCACGGTGTTCAGGCCGGCGGTGGTTGCGGGCATCATGGTCAGTCCCATCCCCAGTCCGCGGTACATGTACCACAGCATGATGGTGGCCAGGGGAGTCACCAGGCTCAACTTGTGAAACTGCAGGGTGGTGAAGGTGGCAACCGCCATACCCAGCACCACCAGCGGCCGGGCCCCAAAGCGGTCGAACAGGGCGCCGCTCACGGGCATGATGATCCCCGTCGCCAGGGATGCCGGGAGGAGTAAGAGCCCGGTCTCCACCGGCGACAGGCCCATGACCGTCTGCAAGAACAGGGGCACCAGGAAAACCCCGTCGAACATGGC
>JAMDAP010000070.1 GCA_023484675.1 Bacillota bacterium | reverse complement strand
TTGTTAGCAGAGCCGGCGATCACCTTGCACTTGAGCTGCGGGATGGTCTCGTCGTTGACGGTGGCGCCAAGGGCGCAGGGAGCGTAGATGTCGCAGGCCACGCCGTAGATCTCGTCCGGCTTCACCGCCGTTGCGCCAAATTCCTTGACCGCGGATTCGACGCGGTCTTCATAGATGTCGGTAATGATCAGGCTGGCGCCCTCATCCTTCAGGTGCTGGCAGAGATAGTGGCCCACATGCCCCATGCCCTGGACGGCCACGGCCTTGCCCTTCAAGGAGTCGCTTCCCCAGACCTCGTGAGCGCAGGCCTTCATGCCGCGGTAAACGCCGAAGGCCGTGGCCGGCGACGGGTCGCCGGAGATGTGCGGGAGGCCTGCCACATGCTCGGTCTCAAGCTGCACCATGGTGATATCGTCCACCGTGGTGCCAACGTCTTCTGCCGTGATGTAGCGCCCGCCGAGGGTGTCCACAAACTTGCCCAGAGCGCGGAAGAGCTCCTCCGTCTTGTCTTTGCGGGAATCGCCGATCACCACGCACTTGCCGCCGCCGAGGTCCAGGCCCATGACCGAGTTCTTGTAGGTCATGCCCTTGGATAGGCGGAGGACGTCGAGGATGGCGTCGTCCTCGTCGGCATAGGGCCACATGCGACAGCCGCCCAGGGCCGGACCCAGGGTGGTGTTGTGGATGCCGATGATCGCCTTCAGTCCCGACTCGCGGTCATGGCAGAAGACCAGTTGCTCGTGACCATGCTTCTCCATGTACTCAAAGATCTTCATGGGTACGCGCCTCCTATGAGGAGTTCGTTTAACGCTCGTCCCGCCGTCTCGCCGCCCAGGCGGGATGAGACGGCGGCCGGACGCAACGTCCAGAGGAATCCTACCCGACCAGCATCAGGCCCAGGGCGATGGAAAGCAGCTTGGACTCCGGCTGGTCCGCCCGCGACAGCAGGATGACCGGCGCCGCGGCGCCCACCACCACGCCGGCGGCCCTGGCCCTGCCGAAGTAGACCATGCCCTTATACAGCAGGTTGCCGGCCTCGATGTCGGGCACCAGCAGGATGTCGGCGTTGCCAGCCACTGGGCTCTTAATGCCCTTATGGTGCGCCGCTTCTTCGGAAATGGCGTTGTCCAGGGCGAAGGGCCCGTCTACCACGGCCCCTTTGATCTGACCCCGGTCGGCCATCTTGGCGATCAGGGCCGCGTCCATCGTCGCCGGCATATCGGCGTTGACCGTCTCCACCGCGGCCAGGACAGCCGCCTTCGGCTGCTCGATGCCCAGCCGGTGGCAGACATCAACGGCGTTCTTCAGCAACTCCACCTTGCGCGGCAGGTCGGGGGCCACGTTAAAGGCGACGTCGGTGAGGAAGAACAGGCGGTCAAAGCCGGGGTTCTCAATCACCATGACGTGGGACAGGGCGTTTCCGGTTCGCAGTCCGGACTCCTTGTCCAGGACGGCGCGCAGAAGGTCAGAGGTCTGCAGGAAACCTTTCATCAGCATCTGGGCTTCTCCCTGCCGGACCAGGGCGACTGCCTGACGTGCTGCCGCGACCGGGTCAGGAACGTGAACGATTTTGTGAGGCCCCAGGTCCAGTCCGATCTCGCTGGCGATGCGGCGGATGGCGGCCTCGTCACCCACCAGGACGCTGTGGCAGATCTTATGCTCTCCGGCCATCTTGATGGCCTGCAGCACATCGGCGTCGGCGGCTGCGGCCACGGCCAGGGTCTTGGGACCAGCGGCCGCGGCGGCCCTGAGCAGTTCGTCAAAGTTGCGCAATCTGGGTGACATCTCCTTTCGGGTAGGTCTTGGCCCTTTCCTCCCCCCGCAGTACCCGCAGGGCGCCGGCAGCCAGGGCCGTGATCACGTCGCTGCCGGGATATACCAGGACCGGTCCCAGGAAGGAAACACGATCCCGGATCCAGGCAACCAGGCGGTCGGAGCCCGCCAGGTCGCCCGTCAGGACTATCACATCGGGGCGTCCGCCCAGGGCGCAGGCCATCGCCCCGATCTCCTTTGCCACCTGGTAGGCCATTGCCTCGTAGACCAGGGAGGCGACCGGGTCTCCCTGCTCGACGCGGCGCTCGGCCTCGGTCACATCGGAGGTGCCCAGGTAGGCGGCCAGGCCACCGCCGGTGGTGAGGCGGCGCACCAGCTCGCGCTCGGTATGGCGGCCGGAGAAGCAGAGGCGCACCAAATCCCCGGCCGGGATCGTTCCCGCCCTCTCCGGGGTGAAGGGCCCCTCCTCGTAGGCGTTGCTCACATCTACCATGCGGCCGTCCCTCATGGCGGCCACGCTGATGCCCTGGCCCAGGTGGACCAGGACGGCGGTGAGGGTGTCCGTGGAGCCCCCCCGCTCGGCCGCAGCCCGGCGGGACTGGGCTTTCAGGTTCAAGGCGTGAAAAAGGCTGCGGCGGGGCAATAGGGGTATCCCGGACAGGCGCGACTCCGGCGCGAGTTCGTCCACGGTCATGGGGTCCACCACCAGGGCCGGCGCCCCGCTCTCCCGGGCAAGGGAATAGGCCAGAGCAGCCCCCAGGTTGGAGGCGTGCTCACCCTGGAGGCCCTCCTGGAGGTCGGCCAGCATGGTCTCGTTCACCTGATAGGCGCCGCCCTCCACCGGGCGCATCAAGCCGCCCCGCGCCACCACCGCGGCCAACGAGGAAAGAGACACGCCGCGGGCGATCAGGGCCCTTTCCAAAGCGTGCCTCCGATACGGGAACTGGTCCCAGACCGTATCCAGCCCCGCTGTCTCCTCCGCCGGGTGTTCGAGGGTATCATTAAATACGGCGGCGTCGTCGGCGAAAAGCGCCACCCGGGTGCTTGTCGAGGCCGGGTTGATGACCAGGATGTGGTAAGGCACTGTCGGTTTCCTCCACCAGCCAGTGTACTTCTCGGCTTGCCCCGACTTTCCCTCTCAGGCACCCACAAAAACGAGGCTGACGGATTTGTCAGCCTCGTATCCCAGTGCATTTTCAGCTCGCCTTGTTGCTCTCCATCCGCAGCTTATCAGCCACCATGGCAATGAACTCGGAGTTGGTCGGCTTGCCCCGCTCCCGGTTCACGGTATGGCCGAACAGGTTGTTGATCATGTCGATGTTGCCGCGGCTCCAGGCGACCTCAATGGCGTGGCGGATGGCGCGTTCCACCCGGCTGGGCGTCGTCTGATGGTTCCGGGCAATGTTCGGGTACAACTCCTTGGTGATGCCGCCGAGCAGCTCCACCTTGTTGACCACCATCAGGATGGCCTCGCGCAGGTAACGGTAGCCCTTGATATGGGCGGGGATGCCGATTTCGTGAATGACGGCGGTGATTTCGGCATCCAGGTTGCGGTCCCGGCTGACGGGGACCGACCGGACCACGGGCAAGGCGCTGGCGCCATGAGACAGCTGCCGGATACGGTTTCCCAGAATCTCCAGCGGGAAGGGCTTGAGCACATAATAGTCAGCGCCAAGTTCCAGCACGCGTTGCGTGATGTTCTCCTGGCCGAACGCGGTTAGCATGATGATTTTGGGACGTTTGGCCAGGGGCATGGTGTTCAGTCTCTCCAGAACGCCGATGCCGTCGAGATGCGGCATGATGATATCCAACACCATGACGTCGGGGGCGGCCTTCTCAATTTGGTCCAGGACCTCCATGCCATTGTAGGCAACTCCCGCCAACTCCAGATCTTCCTGGCCTTCCACATACTCCCGCAAGAGCTCGCAGAATTCCCGGTTGTCGTCGCACACCAGCACGCGGACCTTGCTCATTTCCTGTCCTCCCCCGACTTTTAGGGACATATGGCAAATGAATGAGTACGCTTCGCGAATGCGCATGGGTAGATTTCTCGGTAGCCTACCATAATCCTCCTCTGAGGGGAGAAAATGGCGGCTAAACAATTCGCGCCGTTTCTTCACCAGGCGACGCCCGCGGGCGAATGGCGCAAATGCGACACTTCGGTATAGGCGGGCGCCACACTGCCGCATAAGCGAGCGCCAGGGCCAATCATGACCCTGGCGCCCACCTTTACTGCCGGGACCGGCACGGCCCCACTCTCCTGCAGCATCCACTCGATGAACACGCCGTAACCGCGCGTTGGATCATTGACGAAAACGTGGGTCACCGCACCCACAAGCCGTCCATCCTGGACGATGGGGCTGCCGCTCATCCCCTGGATAATGCCTCCGGTACGGTCCAGCAGGCGCGGGTCCGTGATACGGATGACCATGCTTTTGCTGTCCGGGCTGGACTGGCGGATGACGCGCTGAATCTCGACGTCAAAGGCCTCGATGGTGGTGCCGTCGAGGACAGTCAGGATTTTGGCCGGCCCCTCGCGCACCTGGTACATCAGGCCCACCGGAATGGGCGTGGGGTAGATTGGGTTTTGGGGGATGCCCCGAGCTTCGCCGGTGATGCCAAGCTCTGTGTTTTTCTCGATGTTTCCCCAGGGCTGGCCGTCCTCGTTGAACGTGCCGATCTTTTCGCCGGCCTGGCCGCGTTCCCCCCGCTGAATGCCGGTGACTGTAGCCTTGATGATCTGGCCCTCCCGGACGTCGATGGCCTTGCCGGTATCCTGGTCGGTGATGACATGACCCAGGGCACCGTATTTATGCGATCCGGGATCATAGAAGGTGAGGGTGCCGACGCCGGCGGCACCGTCCCGAACATAGAGGCCGATGGCGTACCTGCCGCTGGCTGGGTCTTTGGCCGGCATGACCGTCCTTTCAAAGACCTGGCCGTCTCTTTGGACGCTGACGCGGAGCGGCTGGCCGCCGGATGCCTCGGTATTGATCACCTCGCCTGCCTGGGCTTCGCTAAGGAGCTTGCGGCCGTTGATGGAGAGCATCACATCGCCGGGTTGGATACCGGCGTCACGCCCCGGCTGGCGAGGGCGGCCCGAGCCGTCATCTACCACCGAGTAGCCGACCACCATCACGCCCTCGGACCGCAGCCGCACACCGATGGAATGGCCGCCTGGAATCACCCTCATTTCCGGCACAACGGAAATCGACACGCGCTGAATGCCGGTGACTGTAG
>JAMDAP010000032.1 GCA_023484675.1 Bacillota bacterium | reverse complement strand
TGTCCATGGCCCCGACCGATACGCTCATCGTCTGGTTCTGGTTGGCGCCGATGTGGAAGGTCTGGTTCTGGAAGGCACCGCCGAGCAGGTTCTTGGTGTTGAACTCGGTGGTGTTGGTGATGCGGGTCAGTTCCTTGGACAGCTGGTCGGCTTCCGACTGAAGCTGGGCGCGGTCGGCGTTGGTCAGAGTGTCGTTGCTGGACTGGACCGCCAGCTCGCGCATGCGCTGCAGGATGCTGTGAGACTCGGTCAGGGCGCCCTCAGCGGTCTGGATCAGGGAGATGCCGTCCTGGGCGTTCTTGATGGCCTGGTTCAGGCCCGACACCTGGCCGCGCATCTTTTCCGAAATGGCCAGGCCGGCCGCGTCGTCCGAGGCCCGGTTGATCCGAAAGCCCGAGGACAGGCGCTCCAGGGACTTGTCCACCGCCAGGTCGGTTGAGGTCAGGTTCCGCCATGCGTTCAGGGCGGCAACGTTGTTGTTGATGATCACGGTCTCATCCTCCTTGATGTTGGGTTGCCACACCAGCGGCCGCGGTTCCGCGGGTGGGGCTCGGCGGCGTCATGCCGGCCGGCAGAGTCTCCCCTGCATTCCCTATATCGACAAGATTCACGTAATGCGTGAGGGGTGTCAGGCCCGCCAAAATGAGAAGAGCCCCACGGGTGGGGGCTCTTCCTCGCTAGGACTCGCTCTGTCTCTTTCTTTCGCCCGATTCCGACTCGAGGCGGCCTAGAATTTCGGTCAGATCCTGTGGCGCCGTCGCGGCGGCGCGGGCAGCGGCGCGGTTTTCCTGGGTCACTTCTTCGTAAACCTCTTTGCGCAGGATGCGGACCTCTGGTGGGGCCACTATCCCCAAGCGAACCGAAGCCTGGTCCCCGCTGCCGCGCACTTGTATGATCTTGATCTCAACGCCGTCGCCGATCAACAGACTTTGCTCGACACGCCTGGTCAGTACAAGCACCGCCGGCCTCCTTTTCGGTTCCCGGCCTAACGAGCGGAGGCCGCGAACACGGGCTGCTTCACCGGGAGAGCTGGGTCCAGAACGATCACCTGCCGCGCCTGCCGGGTGACCGGGTTGAAGATGATGGGGGCCTGCAGGTTGGCGGTTATTTCCCTGGGGTCGGAGGTCAGCACGCAGACCACCATCGCGATGGCCTCCTCAAGTCCTGACAGCCCCAAGTCATGCAAATCCGCCGGGTCCACCGGCGGATTGTAACCCGGGTCAATGAGGGTGGGGTCCAGAATCAGCAGGGCCAGTTCAGGGTTGTCCAGGCTTTGCAGCCACTGCAGCCGGCGGCTCCCCTCGCCGACGCCCAACAGTGTAAATCGGTGATGGTTTTCAAATCCGTAAAGGCCATGATCAAAGACGATGACCGACTCGTCTCGGACCTCGACCTGGCCGAAACGTTGGCTGTCCAGCTTGATCACAGGCTCGCCTCCTAGCGCAGGAAATCGACCAGGGTTTGGGGGATGATGCGCGCCCCCACCGCCAGGGTGGTCTGGTGAGCGGCCTGGGTCATCTGCAGGTCCATCACGGCCTTGACCACATCCGTGTCCTCGGCCTTCGAGAGCAGGGTCTCCAGGTTGACCTGGGACCCGACGAGCTGGGATCGGGTGGTGTCCAGGCGGCCCATCGTGGCGCCGTTGTCGGCGCGAAGGGAAAGAACCTGGTCCAGACCGGATTCCAACGTGGCTGGGAAGGTGGCCGACAGGGACGCGAGATCGTTCTGATACTGCGGTGCCGGCAGCGGTGGGTTGACCCCCGAGCTGGTGGCCACCCGGCCAAGGACATCCACCAGATCGGCCACTTTCTGGATAATCGGCTGCAGGGTGCTGCCCGGCACGTTGACCTTCACCTGGACGCCGTCGGCGACCTCCCGAGCGATGTACTGGCCGCCATCGGCCGGACCGTTCACAGTCGTGACCGAGGCACCCGTGACGGGATCAACGCCGCTGGTCAGGCTGAAGGGCGGCGTGGCGGCAGAGGCGTTAAAGCCGTTGAAGATGTAACGCGTGCCGTGGGCCGTGTTGCCTGCCTGAACGGCCTGGTTCAGGAGCTCCCGGGCTTCATCATAGATGGCCTGCCGGGATTGATCCGGCAGGGGACCGTTGGCAGCGGCCAGACTGAGTTCTTTGGCGCGGGTCACTATCTGGCCAAGCTGGTTCAGGGCCGAATCGTTCTCCTGAACCCAGCCGAGACCATCATCGGTGTTTCGCTGGTAGCGGTTGTTGGCGGTCAGGATCGACCGCAGGTTCATCGAGTCGCGGGTGGCGGTGGGGTCATCGGAGGGGCGCTGCACCTGCTTGCCGGTGGCCAGCTGAGACTGCAGCACGTCCATGCGGCGGTACGTTTGCTGGAGATTGGCGACCAGGTCACGAACGACGGAGTTGCTGGTTACACGCACTGTAGCCCACCTACCTTCCCACGACGCCAAGGCGATTGATGATCGTGTCCAGCATTTCATCGACAGCGGTAATGACCCGGGCAGCGGCGGCATAGCCCTGCTGGTACTTGATCATCTGCGTCATTTCTTCGTCCAGGGAAACGCCTGATACGGCGTCCCGCTGGTTCTCAATGGCCCTGAGCAGCAGCTGCTGGTTGTCGCCCATGCGGTCCGCTTCCTGCCCGGCCACGCCCAGGCCGGAGATGATGGCCCGGTACTGGTCCCCGGTTGGGCCGTTCTTGATGGAGTCGGCCAGGGCCTGGGCGTTGCGCCCGTCGTCGGATCGGGGCGTGCCGTCCGTGTTAAGGCTCTGGGCGGCAGCAATCAGGTTGACGCCGTTGATGGGATCGTTGACGATAGCCGGAGTCACCTGGATGGTTCCCGCAGCGCCGGCCTGCGTCGTGACCCCGTCGAAGAATGGCCCACCCGGGGCGCCATTGGCGTCGTAACCGCTGGTGTGAATGGCGTTAAAGGCAGTGGCCATGCTGTAGGCCAGACTGTCCAATTGATCCAGGTATTGGGGTACGGTCTGATCCCGCAGGGTCAGGACCGAGTCCAACTCACCGGAACCGATAACCGCAGGCTGGTTGATGTGGTCCCAAATCACCGGCGAGCCAATCTGGTCGCTGAGGGAAAGGGTGTGGCTGGTGAAGCCCTCCACCAGGGGTACGCCACCCAGGTAGACAGAGACCGACCCCTCCTTGCCGGCGGCGGAACGGATGCCCACCACCTGGCTGAGGTTGTCCAGCAGGTGGTCGCGCTTGTCCATCAGATCATTGGGGTTATCGCCGACCGACCGGGCCTGGCTGATCTGAACGTTGAGGGAAGCAATCTCCGAGGCCATGACATTGACCTCACCGACCTTGGTCTGAGCGTCTTCCTGCAGGTTGGCCCGCAGGTCGGCGAGCTGGCGGTAGGTGTGGTTGAAGGCGTCGGCCACAGCCACGCCGGACTGGCGGGCCAAGGACCGAGCGGCGAAGCTGCTCGGGTCGTTGGTCAGGCCTTGCAGGGATTCCCAGAACTTGTCCAGGACGGCGCGGATGCCGGCGTCCGAGGGTTCGGTGAAGATCCCTTCCACCTGATGCAGCACAGAGCCGCGGTGGTCCCAGTAGCCGTAAGAGGCGTTTTCGTTCCGGTACTGCAGGTCCAGGAAGTTGTCATGAAAACGCCTGATCTCCAGCTGAGTAACGCCGGTGCCGATCTGGCCCGGAACGCCGCCCGGCCGCATGGCGGAGGGCACGGTGTAGGGGTCGCTGGCGGTCAACTCCAGCGTTTGCCGGGAGTACCCGGGGGTATTGGCGTTGGCGATGTTGTGGGAGGTGACCTCAAGGGCCCGCTGCTGCGCCTGCAAAGCGCTGAGGCCGACCTCAATGCCGAAAAACGGGCTGTTCCCCATGGGCTACACCTTCCGGTTGAGGACCTTGAGCCGCTCCGCGACGGGCAGGGCCGGGCCCCGCGGGGTGTAGGTCGCGGGGCGTTGACCGCCCGAGGCGATGAGCTTCAGGGCTGCGTTGATGTAAGCCAGCGACTGCTTGATCAGCCGCGTGTTGGTCTCATTGACCTGACCGAGTTCGGCCAGGACCTTCAGGATTTCGGCCTGTGCGGTACGCAGGCGGTCTCGTTCGGGCTCGTTGACATAGGGGGCCAGGCGCGAAACGCTGACGTCTTCCGTCACCAGGCCCATCTCGGTGGCGAGCCGAGCCTGCAAACCGAGGCGGCGCTCTTCCAGGCGGCCGGCCTGCCAGAGCAGGGCCTGCTCGCTTTCCACAATGGCTTCAAATTCAGCGGTGCCGCCCTTGACCAAGACCTCCCGCTTGCGCTGCGAGAAGTCCAGAAGGGTCCGGTAGAGGTTGAGCTGATCCTCGAGAATTTGGACCATCGGACCTACCGCCTGGAGGTTCAAGGGTTCCACCACCTTACAGACCAAGGTCCAGAATGCGCTTGGCGACGTCGCGGCTGGAGACCTGATATGTGCCGTTGCGCACCTGAGCAGCCAGCTCAGCCACCCGCTGCTCGCGGGTTTCGGGCGTTTCGGCCAGGCGCTGCTGGAGCGACGCCAGTTCCTGGGCCTCCGGCGACAATTCGACGGCATCGGCCGGGCGCTCTGGGGCAAGCGCGGGTTTGGTCTCCGCGGCCCGAGGGCGCTGGGTCTGCTGCCGGCTGTAGGCGCCAAGGACGCCTTGTCCTTGGATCTGATTGATCTTCATCTGGGTCACCCCATAAACCTTGCTACCCAAGTGATCGAGGGCCATCGGCAAATTGTTGAGGGTGACTTCGGGCGGTTATCACCCGTTTACTGCATCCGATGACCATTAGCTTCGCCTGCCGCCCCAATCCGCCCATCAAGGCCGGAGCTGGTTCAGCTACTCCTTGGAGGCGCGCTTCCCCTCCTGGCTGTGCATACGCCAATCGTTGCCGCGTGGGCCTTCCCAGTGCTGAAGGTTGTTGTCCACCTCTTTGGCCAAGGACTTGGCGCACTTGCTGCAGAGGCGCCCCCCCGGGATCGGCTCCCCGCAGGATTCGCAGTAGAGGCCGGAAACCGAGCCGGAGCGGACGAGAAGCCGGCCCTCGCGCAGGAAACGCATGATCTTCTT
>JAMDAP010000121.1 GCA_023484675.1 Bacillota bacterium | reverse complement strand
ATCTCCATGCCCCTCACCCTGGCGCCCGGCGAGCGTGCCCTGGTACCGACGGGTATCCGGATTGCCATACCGACCGGCTACGAGGCCCAGGTGCGCCCCCGGAGTGGTCTGGCTCTGCGGTGGGGGGTCACTCTTCTCAACTCCCCGGGGACGATCGACGCTGATTACCGGGGTGAGGTTCAGGTCATCCTGGTCAACCTGGGAAAGGAACCCTTTACGTTGCATCGGGGCGACCGGGTGGCGCAACTGGTCTTCGCCCCGGTGGCGCGGGCGGAGCTGGCGGAGGTTACCGAACTGGACGAGACGGAGCGGGGCGAAGGGGGCTTTGGCCACACTGGGGTGGGGCCGCCTTGAGGGTCCTGCCAACAATGGGCCGGCCGGCATGGCCGGTCTATTTTCTTTGGGGATCGCTTATCCATGAGGCGGGGAGGTGGGACCTTGCGGCTCACCGACTTCGAAGGAATGGAGATTATCAACCTCGTGGATGCGTCGCGTCTGGGTTTTGTCGTGGAGGTTGACGCCGACCTGGATGGCGTTACAGGCCGGATTGCCGGTTTGACCCTGTCCGCGCGAAAACGAGGCTGGTGGTGGGGCCGGCGCCAGTCGATCCCCTGGTCAGCCGTGCGGCGAATTGGCCGGGACCTGATCGTGGTGGAGATTGCACCCGGAAAATCCAGCTAAAGGAGTTCAATTTTAGCAGGAATCTTGGCGATTTATGTTGAATGTCGGCATAAAATACGACATTTTTCGCGTCAAGGGGGGTTCAGTGGCCTCGGATATGGTGGAACTGGTGGTGTTCCTCTTGTCTGGCGAGCTCTACGGCATATCCATCGCTCAGGTCCGGGAGATTATCCCCTTCCAGGCCGTAACCAGCGTGCCCCGGACGCCGCCCTACGTCCTGGGGGTTACCAACCTGCGAGGCCGGGTAATCCCGGTCATCGACCTTCGGGTGCGGATCGGACTCCCGTCGGGAAGGTTGGATCAGGGCCAGAAGATCGCGGTGGTGGAACTGGATGGCCAGACCACCGTGGGGATGGTGGTGGATGGGGTTTCCGAGGTGCTGCAAATCCCACAGGATTCTGTCGAGCCGACGCCTCCGACGTTGACAGACATTGAAGCCAGGTACATCGCTGGAGTGGCCAAGCAGGAGGGCAACATGATCATCCTCCTGGACATGCCTAAGGTGTTGGCCCGGCGTCCTTGAGGAGGGGCAGGATGGGGTTTCAGATTTCAGCCGACGACCTTAAGGTTTTCCTGGACGAGGCGGACGAGCAGCTTCAGCTTCTGGAGGAGGACATCGTCAAGCTCGAGCAGCTTGGCGAGGACGACGAACTCCTGCAGGAGATCTTCCGGGCTGCCCACACCCTGAAGGGATCCTCAGCCACCCTGGGCCACCAGCGGATGGCCGAGCTCACTCATTCGATGGAAAACGTTCTGGACAAGCTGCGCAAGCACAAGTTGGAAGTCAATAGTGACATCGTCGATACGCTGTTTAAATGCCTCGATGCTCTCCGAAGCCTCAAAGAAGAGATAGCCACGGGAGAAACCCAGGAGGTTGACCTGGGTGCCCTGGTGATGAAGCTGCGGGTGGTGGGGGCGGAGGAGCCGGGCGGCGAACGGGCCGGCCAGGCTGCTCCGGGTGGCACGGGCGAACTGGACTGGGAGACCCGTCAGCGGCTGGCCGAAGCCCATGAAAAGGGACAGCCAGCCTCCCGGGTGTTCCTGCAGATCGAGCCCGCGAGCCCCATGCCGTCAGTGCGAGCCTTTCAGGCCTTGCTCAAGCTGGGGGAGATCGGGGAGGTAATCTGGTCGCGCCCCAATCAGAGGGAGATCGAGGATGAGCAGGTAGGGACAAGCCTGGAGACGATTGCTCTCGGACTGCCGGAGTGGGAAGAGCTGGCCAGGGCGCTGGGCGAGGTTCCGGAGGTTCGTCTGGAGAGGGTGGCGGACGTTCAAGCCGCTGCCGAGCCAGGCTCCGGTTCGCCCTCAGTCGGGGAAAAGGCGCCGACTCCGGCGGGCCACCAAGGACCTCCTGCCGAAAAGGTGGAGAGTGCCGCCAGGGGATCCCTGCGCAAGGGCAGCCGCACTGTGCGGGTGGACGTGGAGGTATTGGACAACCTGATGAATCTCATCGGGGAACTGGTCATCGACCGTACGCGGCTGACCCAGTTGGTCGGTCTCCTGGAGGGTGACCAGGCAACCGGCGCCATCGGCGAGGAGATGGGCCGCACCTCCTCCCATATCGGGCGGGTATCCGCGGACCTGCAAGAACAGATCATGCGGGCGCGGATGTTGCCAGTAGAGACCTTGTTCAAGAAGTTTCCGCGGATGGTCCGCGACCTGGCGCAGGCGGAGAAAAAAGAGATTGATTTTGTCATCCGGGGTGAGGAGACCGAACTTGACCGATCGGTGATCGAGGAGATTGGCGACCCCCTGATGCACCTCTTGCGGAACGCGGTCGACCACGGGGTCGAGGAACCTGCCAAACGGCTGGCTGCGGGGAAGCCCGCCCGGGGGGTGGTGCTTCTGGAAGCCAGCCACGAGGAAAACTCCATCATCATTACGGTCAGGGATGACGGGGGTGGCATCGACCCGCAGAAGGTCTACAGCAAGGCGGTTGAGAAAGGGCTGGTCAGTGCCGAGAACAACCAGCACCTGGACGAAGGGGAAATCCTGAACTTCATCTTCGCTCCCGGTTTTTCCACGGCCGAACAGGTCAGTGAAGTCTCGGGGCGCGGCGTCGGCATGGACGTGGTCCACCGAAACATCGAAAAGCTCAACGGCTCCATAGAGACCAGGACGGAGGTCGGCCGGGGAACCGAGTTTCGCATCAAGCTCCCCCTGACCCTGGCCATCATCCGGGCGTTACTGGTGGAGTTGGCGGGAAGGGTTTACGCCATGCCCCTGACCTCGGTACTGGAGGCCATCCACATCTCGGCGGCCGACGTGAAGACGATCAAGACCCATGAAGTCATCGTGGTCAGGAACAGGGTGATACCGCTGGTCCGCCTGGACAAGGCGTTCCTGCTGGAGGAGCGGGAAGCGCCTGCCGAAAGCTTTCCGGTTGTGCTGGTTGGACTTGGCGCCCGTCATTTCGGGGTGGCCGTCGACCGGCTGGTGGGTGAGCAGGAGGTTGTAATCAAGAGCCTGGGCAAGTACATTGGCGAGGTGCCGGGGATCTCCGGCGCCACCATCCTGGGCGACGGGAGCGTCTCGTTGATCCTGGACATGGCCTCGCTGATATCGCTACTGGAGTTGGAGGCCAGGACTGCCTGAACAGGAGGCGCGTCGGGTGACGTTAGAACTTACCGCAGGCCAGTTGAACCGGTTGCGGCAGGCAATTGACAAGGGCCTCGTCCTGGCCAGCAAGGGCCTCTCCCAGATGATCAAGCGGGAGGTATCCATCGAATCGCCGTCGGTGGAGCTGGTGGATATCGCCAGGGCGCCGGGGCGGCTGGGAGGGGAGGCCGAGGAGGTCGTCGCTGTTTACCTGGCGGTGACGGGCGACATCACCGGCCACATCATCTTCTTCTTCTCGCTGGGAAGCGCCTGTCGCCTGGCTGATTTTCTCCTGGAGGTGCCGCCGGGAGCGACCAGCGAGCTGGGGGAATTAGAGCTGTCCGGACTTTCAGAGGTGGGCAACCTCACAGGGTCCTTCTTGCTAAATTCCCTGGCGGACGACACCGAGCTGACGATCTTACCTTCTACCCCCCACATTTTGCGGGACATGGCCGGTGCGGTCCTCAACACCGTCCTGGCGGAACTGAGCCTGGCCGGAGAGCAGGCCCTGGTAGTGGAAACCTCCTTCAGGGGGGCGTCGGATCAGATCCAGGGGATGTTTTTCTTCCTGCCCGAGGTGGATTCCCTCAACGTCCTCGTGGGGAGTCTGAGGTAACGGGTATGAGCCATCCCGAGCCGTTAGCCAAACCGGAGGTCATTCCCGTGGGCCTGGGCGAGTTGCAGGTGGTGCGCGGGACACCGGCCGTATTAGTCTGTTACGGATTGGGTTCTTGTGTGGGCGTTGCTGCCTTTGACCCCGTGGTGAAGGTAGGCGGTCTCGTTCACGTGGTGCTTCCGGACTCCAACCTGGGTCATAACCGGGATGTGCGGGCCAAGTTCGCGGATACCGCGATTCCGCTGTTGGTTGAGGAAATGGCAAAAGCGGGCGCCCAGAGGAATCGCTTGGAGATAAAGGTGGCCGGTGGGGCGCAGATGTTGGCCCTGTCGTCCTCCCTGAACCGCCTGGACATTGGTAAGCGGAACGCGGAAGCGGTCCAGCGAGCGGTGGCGGCCCTCGGCCTGCGGATTGGCTCCACCGACCTGGGGGGCAGCTACGGGCGTACCATGCAACTGTACCTCCCTGCGGGCAGGGTAACCGTTTCCACCATCGGCCGCGGTGAGAAGAACCTGTAGGAGGAGGATGCAGCTTGGCTCGGATTTTGGTAGTGGATGATGCGGCTTTCATGCGGATGCGCTGCGCGAAGCTCCTTTCGGAGCACGGGCACGACATAGAAGAGGCCGAAAATGGCGAGGAGGCGGTCAAGAAGTATCAGATTGCCAAGCCGGATTTGGTCTTGATGGACATAACGATGCCGGTGATGGACGGAATCGTGGCGGTCAAGGAGATCCGGGCGAGGGATCCCAACGCCAAAGTGGTGATGGTCAGTGCCCTCGGACAGCAGAGCATGGTAATCCAGGCCATCAAAGCCGGTGCCAAGGACTTTGTCGTCAAGCCTTTCCAGCCGGACAAGATCCTGGAGACGGTAAACAAACAGCTCGGTAAGTGATTCGGGTGCAGCATGACTGAAAAGATTACCGTCATCGTCGTGGACGACTCCGCCTTCATGCGCAAGGTAATCTCCGACCTCCTGGCGGCGGATCCGGCCATCGAGGTGGTGGGAACGGCACGGGACGGGCTTGATGCAATTGAAAAGATTGGTCAGTTCGCACCCAGGGTAGTGACCCTGGATGTGGAGATGCCCAGGATGGATGGCCTGACGGCCTTGCGGGAGATCCTGCACCGTTACCGGGTGGCGGTGGTGATGGTCTCCAGCCTGACCCGGGAAGGTGCGGAAACGACCATCCAGGCCCTCGCCCAGGGTGCGGTTGATTT
>JAMDAP010000001.1:932-5144 GCA_023484675.1 Bacillota bacterium | reverse complement strand
GTGGACGATGCCGTTGACGTCGATGTCAAAGCTCACCTCGATCTTGGGAATGCCGCGAGGGGCTGGCGGGATGCCGTCCAGGATGAAGCGGCCGAGGGTCTTGTTGTGGGCCGCCATCTCCCGCTCGCCCTGCAGCACGTGGATCTCCACCTGGGTCTGGCCGTCGGCGGCGGTGGAGAACACCTGCGATTTCTTGGAGGGGATGGTGGTGTTGCGGTCAATCAGCTTGGTGAAGACGCCGCCCAGGGTCTCGATGCCCAGGGAGAGCGGGGTCACGTCCAGCAGAAGCACCGACTTGGCGTCCATGTCGCCGGTCAGGACGCCCACCTGCAGGGCGGCGCCGACGGCCACCACCTCATCGGGGTTGACGCCGCGGTAGGGCTCCTTGCCCAGCAGCCGGCGGCAGGCCTCCTGCACCGCCGGGATGCGGGTCGAGCCACCCACCAGGATCACCTTGTCGATGTCCTTGGGGTCCAGGCCGGAATCGCGCAGGGCCTGACGGGTGGGGCCCATGGTGGCTTCCACCAGGTCGGCGGTCAGCTCGTCGAACTTGGCCCGGGTGAGGGTCACGTCCAGGTGCTTGGGGCCCGCGGCGTCGGCGGTGATGAAGGGCAGGTTGATGTTGGTGGTAGTCATGCCGGAAAGCTCTATCTTGGCCTTTTCCGCCGCCTCCTTCAAGCGTTGCAGAGCCACCCGGTCCTTGCGCAGGTCGATGCCGTTCTCCCGCTGGAACTGGTCGGCCACGTAGTTCACGACGCGATCGTCGAAGTCATCGCCGCCCAGCCGGTTGTTGCCGGCCGTGGCCTTGACCTCGAAGACACCGTTGTCGATCTCAATGAGTGAAACGTCAAAGGTGCCGCCGCCCAGGTCGAAGACCAGGACGGTGTGCTCCTCGCCTTTGCCCAGGCCATAGGCCAGGGCCGCCGCCGTCGGTTCGTTGATGATGCGCAGTACCTCCAGGCCGGCGATGGTGCCGGCGTCCTTGGTGGCCTGGCGCTGGGCGTCGGTGAAGTAGGCGGGCACGGTGATCACCGCCTGCTTGATGGGCTCGCCCAGGTAGGCCTCGGCGTCGGCCTTCATCTTCTGCAGAATCATCGCCGAGATCTCCTGTGGCGTGTACTCCTTGTCGTCGATCCGAACCTTGTAGCCCGTGCCCATCTGCCGCTTGATGGAACTGATGGTACGGTCCGGGTTGGAGACCGCCTGCCGCTTGGCCACCTGGCCCACGACGCGCTCGCCGGTCTTGGAGAAACCGACGACCGAAGGGGTCAGCCGGCTGCCCTCGGCGTTGGGGATCACCGTGGGCTCGCCGCCCTCCATGAAGGCCACAACCGAGTTGGTCGTGCCCAGGTCAATGCCGATAGCCTTTGCCACGCTTGATTCCTCCTACGAGATGACTTGAGAGCTAAGAACAACTGCCGTCACGACGGCAAACGAAAGACAACCTCAGCCATCCCCGCCAGGGGCAGGCCCTTGGGCCTTGCCCGCGTGCCCCGCTGCAGCAAGCCCAGGGACACCAGCCAGCCCAGCAGGGAAACCCAATCCAGGTTCAGGCGCTCAAAGGCGGGGTGATCCTCCAGCTCGCCGGCGCTGGCGGAACCGGTCCGCAGCACGTCCTGAAGTTGTCCCAGGGCGCCGGCGGCCAGGGGCTGCGTCACCTCGTCCAGGTACTCCACCGCCTGCTCGATACGGTCCACCAGGGGCATGCCCCCCTCCGTCAAGTCCCGGTAGTGTTGGATGAGCTGGGGTTCGGTACTCAGGACTTCACCGATGGGGTCGCGGCCGGGATAAACGCCGCGGCGGATCAGGCGAATGCGGGCTAGCTGCACCAGGGCCTCGGCCAGTTTGGCCACAGCGCCCAGGGGCTCGCCCAAGTAGAGCAGCTTCTCCGCCTCATAGGAGCGGGTCTTGAGCTGGTCCAGGGCCTGAAGAGTCCGAAGATGGCGCCACGGCTCGGGGAAGGAGCGCACCTGCTCCAGAAGCGATTCCACCTGCGGATCGCGGCACCACAGCCAGCGGCTGGTGGCCAGCGCCCTAGCCATGGGGCTGCCCCTGGACCGTTCCACCAGGCGCGGCAGGGATTCGCGGCTGGCCATCTGAAAGCTGACCTCGGTTCCCTGCTCCAGAATCCCAGCCGCCTCGTGGCGCGGTTGGTCCTCGTCCAGGATCAGCCACAGGTCGACGTCGGATCGGTCCCAGGCCCGCTCTTCCACGGCGCTGCCGAAGACGCCCAGGGCCAGAACCGAGGGATCTTTGGCCAGCCGCGTGGCGACGGCCTCGGCCGCCCGCCTCAGCCTAGGGTCGGAGATGGCTGCCAGAGCCGGAAACTCCGTCACGTCGATCCCCTCGCTCCCGCTTGACATGTCACCGCTGGTCTAGTTCGGCACGGCGCCGTCCGGCCGCCTGGACACCTGCACCAGGCTGGGGCGGATCACCTTGTCGCCCAGCTTGTAGCCGCGGCGCACCTCGGTGACGACGGTGCCTTCCTCATGGTCCGCCGACTCCACCTGCATCACCGCTTCGTGCACTTCCGGGTTGAAGGCCAGGCCGAGGGCCTCGATGGGGGCGATGCCGTGAGTCTGCAACACATTCATCAACTGGCGAACCGTCAGCTCCACCCCCTGCCGCCAGGCCTCGGCCTGGGCATCGGCCTTCAGGGCCCGCTCCAGGTTGTCGATGGCTGGCAGCAGGTCGAGCACCAGGCCTTCCGTGGCGTAGCGGACCCACTCTTCCCGCTCGGCGCGAGTGCGGCGGCGGAAGTTCTCAAAGTCGGCCTGGGTCCGAGCCCAACGCTCGAAGTTGCCCTCAGCCTCCGCCTGTTTGGCCTCGAGTTCGGCTTCCAGCCGCGCCACTTCGGCCCGCAGGCCCTCAGACTCGGCGTAGGTCTGTTCTTCTTTCAGCTCATCCTCGCTCACATCGGGTCTCCTTCCTGCCAGAGGGAGTCGGCGTCCTCGCCCGCCGCAGGCGGGGCGGGGCGACCTGCCTTTTGTACGATCAGTCGAATGCGCAGAATGGCGATGGCGGTCTCCACCGCCGCGGCCAGGGCGTGCAGCTTCACCGGCGCCGGATCCCAGATGCCGAGATGGCTAAGGTCCACCACCTGGCCGGAATCCAGGTCCAGACCCAGCACGTCCGCCTCTGGGTCGCCCGCCTCCTCCGCCTGGGCCTGGGCTGCCAGGGCGTCCCCCAGCTTTTCCAGCGGGCTGAACCCGGCGTTGGCGGCCATCTGGGCCAGCGGACGCTTGAGGGCTTCCACCAGCGAAGCCACACCGTAGGTGGCCATGCCCTGCAGCCGGGAGCCCTCCCGGGCCAGGGCGCGCGACAGGGCCAGCTCCGTGGCACCGCCGCCGGGCAGTACGCCGCCCCGCAGGGCGGCCTCCACGGCAGCCGTGGCATCCTCGGCCACGCGGCGCCGTTCTTCCAACACCTCGGGCGTCGCGGCGCCCACCAAGAGCGTCACCGCCGGGCGGCCCTGCCCCGCCTCAAACCAGGTAAGGCCGAGGGGCTCCTCCACGCGAACCTGGGCACAGCGCCCCAGGGCCTGCCTGAGCCGGGCCGGATCGCGGCGCAGGGCGGCCCGCCGCAGGGGCTGCGCCCCCAGGTGGTCCGCCAGGTCCAGGAGATCCCGGCGCGGCACGCGTTCCAACACCAGCACTCCGGCCTGGCCGAGGACTTCCTCGGCCAGGTCGCCGGCGACGCGGGAACAGACGACGCAATTGACGCCAAGGCCGGAAAGAGATTCCAGGAGCCGGGCGAACCCCTCCTGCTCCTGCAGATGCCTGGCCACGCCAGCCTCGGTCCGCAGGGCTTCGGCGCCGCCGAACTCGGGCTCCAGGGCGTCGTCCAGCAGGAGCATCACGGCGTCCTTCAGGTGCGACGGCATCTGGGGGCTGAGGGGTTCGCGCCGCAGGGCCAGTCCGGGTACAACCCGCGACTCGGCCCCTTCCCGGGCCACAATACGGAGCAGCCGCGAGCCGGCGCCCTCCTCCGAACTGGCGCCCCCACCCAGCAGAAGGCCTGCCGCGCCAAGGGCCAGGTCGGCCAGCTGGGTATCGCCGCGTGCCGCCACCAGGGCCACACTCCGCAGGCGTGGGTCGCCGGTGCCGGTGAGCGGCCGTGCCCGCTGACCAAGGATGCCCCCGCCGGCCCTGGCGGCTAACCTGAGACCCTCCACCAGCCGGCTGATGGGAACGCCCCGCGCCGCGTGGACCG
>JAMDAP010000001.1:0-922 GCA_023484675.1 Bacillota bacterium | reverse complement strand
TCTTCCAGGGTGGCGGCAGCCAGCAAGGTGGCGGTGGTGGTGCCGTCCCCCACCGCCTGCTCCTGCGCCCTGGCCATGCTGACCACCATGCGCGCGGCTGGATGGGACGGCTCCATGGACGTGAGAATGGTCAGGCCGTCGTTGGTCACCACCACCTGGCCGAGGGAATCGACCAGCATGGTGTCGAGCCCCTTGCTGCCCAGGGTGCCCTCCACGGCTAAAGCCATGGCCCGCACCGCTTCGAGATTATGATAGAGCGCGGCCAGCGGCTCCTCACCGCCGGGCCGCGTTACGGACAGATCCGACACGGCAGCGACCTCCAGGTCTGGCGAAGGAAGCCCCCCCGGTCAGGAGCCCCGGGAGAGCTTCTCGGAAAGCCGTCGGGTAACATTGTCCACCAAAGAGACCACCTTAGCATACTCCATGCGCCTGGGTCCTAACACGCCGATGCGCCCCACGGTCTGACCGCCCACCCGGTAGGTGGCGGTGACCAGGCTGCAGTCGGTCATCTCCCGGTAGTGAATTTCTTCCCCGATGGTGATGGCCACCCGGGGCTCCCCTTCGCCGATCGTGACGTCCAGAATGTCGTGCACCACCTGCTCTTCCTCCAGCAGGTCCATCAGGCGCTTGACTTTCTCCACGTCGCGGAACTCCGGCTGAGCGAGGATCTTGGATGCCCCGCCGATGTAGACCCGGTTGCCCTCGCCCTCGTCCGTCTGGGTGGACAAGAACTCCAAGGTCTGGGCCAGAAGGGAGCGGTAGCGGTCCAGTTCATGGTGCAGGGCCGTCAGGGCATCGTGGCTGAGGGTGTGGATGGACTGCCCGCGCAGGGTTTCATTGAGCAGGCCGGAAATGCGCTGAAGCTCCATCAGGGTTACTTCCACCGGCACGTCAATGACCTGGTCCTCGACGAAACCCGCTT
>JAMDAP010000061.1 GCA_023484675.1 Bacillota bacterium | reverse complement strand
ATCAGCTTGGCCTTGCCGAACTGCACCGGGTAATCTCAGAACTGTCCGAGAAGGCCCGCGCGGGCAAGTTGACCCAGGATGATCTGGCAGGCGGCACGTTTACCGTCTCCAACCTCGGCATGTACGGCATCGATGCTTTCACGCCGGTCCTCAACCCGCCCCAGAGCGCTATTCTCGGCCTCGGAGCCATCCGGGAGGTGCCCGTCCTGCGAAACGGGACGGCGCTCCCGGGCCACGGGATGATTCTCAGCCTGACGATCGATCATCGCGTGGTCGACGGTGCGCCGGGCGCACGCTTCCTGGCAGCGGTTCGGGCGCTTCTCGAGCAACCCGGCCGGCTCGTCGTGTAAGGAGATGGTGGCATGGGCAACCGGGTGCTGGTGATCGGCGGCGGCCCGGGACGTCCTGGGCATGGCTATTGATCAATAACCTGCTCGGCCCGGAAAGGAGGTACTGGTCAAAAGGCCGAGAAGAACCCGTCAAGAGGTGGTCTCTACTTTGATGGGGATCGAACGGATCGCAGATGGGGTGAGCCAGGATCAATCCGTATGAAGGGGGAGAGTTTCCGAATGAAGATTCGCCGAGGGTTCAAAGTAGTGGCCGCGCTGGTGCTGTTCTCACTACTGATGGCTGCCCTGGCCGGTTGCGGCTCCGCCGACAAGAAAAACCAAAGCTCTTCCAACAGCGGCTCTGCCAGCAGTAGCGGTTCATCCGGCGGGGGCGGGGGCGACGGCGCGAAGAAGCTGAAGGTGGCGTTCGTGGCGGAGGGTACCGTCAACGACGGCGGCTGGACGGCCAGCGCCCTGGAGGGCCTGAACGAGATCAAGAAGAAGCTTGGGGCGGAGACCGCATACAGCGACCAGGTTTCCGTAGCCCAGCAGGAACAGGTGATCCGCACCTACGCCAAGAACGGATACGACCTGATCTACGGCCATGGCTTCCAGTACAACGAGGTCTTCAAGAAGGTAGCGGCGGATTATCCCAACACCACCTTCATCGTGGTCAACGGTAACGTGACGGGTCCGAATCTGGATTCCACCAACTTCAGGTTTGGAGAGCTCGGCTACTTCACGGGCTTGACAGCGGGCTACATGACCAAGTCGAACACCGTCGGCGTCATCGGCACGGTGGAAGCCCCGGCGGTCGTTGCAGACGTGGATACCTTCAAGCAGGGTGTACTGAAGGCCAACCCCAGGGCGCAGGTCCAGGTGACCTATGTCGGCTCCTGGGATGATCTCCAGAAGGGGACCGAGGCCGCCAAGGCACTTCTCAGCAAAGGTGCGGACGTGCTCCTCAACCTCGGCAATGCCTTCAGCGTGGGGGTTTTCGGCGCCGCCAAGGAGAAACGTGCCTACACGATCGGCTGGGTGACGGACCAGATGTCAATGTCGCCGGAGACGGTGCTGACCAGCGGCATGCAGGATGTGCCTACCCTCTACGTCAAACTGGCCATGCTGAAGAAGGACGGCAAGCTTGAGGGCAAGGTCTACAACTTCGGCATGAAAGACGGCGCTCAGGCTTTGGCCCCCTTCAACGACAAACTGGTGCCCAAGGATGTCCAGGAGAAGGTGAACGCGGCCATCAAGGATTACAAGGACGGCAAGCTGCAGCTCGACCTGAAATTCTAACCCGCCAGAACGCCGCCGGAATGCGCCGGGATGGTTCCCGGCGCATTCCCCCACCACGGAGGTACCTCATGTCGGAGAAGAGAGGGTTACCACTTTTGAATCGGTTGGCGGGGAGCCTGGCTCTGCCCATCGCCTCAGTGCTGGTCGCCTTGCTCATCGCCGCTGTTCTGATCGCGGTGGAAGGCAAGGACCCCTGGGCGGCCTTTCGGTCCCTCTATGTGGGAGCATTCGGGAACCTGGAAACCATCGCATCCAGCGTGGCCACGGCGGTTCCTCTGACCCTGGCCGCCCTGGGCGTCGCGTTTGCGTTTCGGGCCGGTGTGTTCAACATCGGGGGGCCCGGGCAGATCTACCTGGGAGCGGTTGCAGCTACCCTCGTGGGCACGCGTTTCCCTGGACTGAGTATCTGGGTGCACCTTCCCCTGGCCCTCCTGGCGGGATTCCTGGCGGGCGGACTTTACGCGGTGATCCCCGGCACCCTGAAAGTCCAGCGGGGCTTCAATGAAGTAATCCTCACCATCCTGATGAACTATCTGGCGATCAACTTCGTCAGTTACCTCCTCCATGGTCCCATGAAGGACCCCGCGGCCAACTACCCTCAATCCGAGCTCATCACCCCGACCGCCCGGTTGCCGCAGTTGATGAAGGGGACGGAACTGCACGGCGGCCTCTTTCTGATGATCGTCGGGGCGATCGCCCTATACTGGATTCTGGACCGCACTGTGCTGGGCTACCAGGTGCGGGCGGTCGGCGGAAATCCGCAGGCCGCCAGGTATGGCGGCATTGCCGTCGGCAAGATCATCATCGTGGCGATGTTGATTTCTGGGGGTCTTTCCGGACTTGCCGGGTCTTCGATGGTGCTCGGCACGAATTTCCGCTTGCTGGAGACCTTTGCGCTGGACATGGGCTATGACGCGATCGCCGTGGCCCTGCTCGGCCGGCTAAATCCGGTCGGCGTGGTCCTGGCCGGCCTATTCTTCGGGGCTCTCCGCAACAGCGCCAATGTCATGCAGATCATGAACGGGATTCCCGTCACGCTGATTCAGGTGATTCAGGCGGTCGTCATCCTCTGCGTGCTGGCCGGCTCGTACGTCCAGTGGAAGCCGTTCATCTTCAAAGGGAGGAGGGGTGTCGGCCGTGCTGCGTGACGTATGGGCAATTATCGCCGACCCCGCTTTCCTGGCGGCGACGCTCCGACTTGGCACACCGCTCTTGTTGGCAGCCCTCGGCGGCCTCTTCTCGGAGGTCTCCGGGGTGCTCAACCTGGGCCTGGAAGGTTCGATGCTCTCCGGAGCTTTTTTCGGCTACATTGGCGCGCTCTACAGCGGCAGCGCGCTGCTAGGGCTCGTCACTGCCGCTCTGGGCGGAGCTCTCACGGCACTGGTCCACGCGGTGCTCAGTATTAAATTGAAGACCGACCAGATCGTCAGCGCATTGGGCGTCAACATGCTGGCTTTGGGCGTGACCAGCCTCGTCTTTCACATTTTGTTTGGACAGAAGCTGAACCAGCAGACCAGCCCTGGTCTCACAGAGCTCAACTTCGGGGTCCTCAGCGCGATGTCGTACTTCGGCCGCGGCTTCTTTCAGCAAACCGGATTGGTTTACTTCGCATTGCTCCTGATCCCGGCGATCCATTTCCTGCTTTACCGCGCCTCATGGGGATTGACCCTGCGCGCCGTGGGCGAACACCCCCGGGCAGTCGACTCAGTGGGCGTAAACGTCCTGAGAGTGCGGTTCTGGAGCGTCCTGATCAGCGGCTTGCTCGCCGGGCTGGGCGGCGCAGCCATCACCATCACCGGCATCAACAACTTCTATGACAACATCACTGTGGGCCGCGGGTTCGTGGCCTTTGCCGCCATCGTGGTGGGTAAGTGGACGCCGCTCGGCACCGGGCTGGCCGCACTGCTGTTCGGGGGTGGTGAGGCGCTTCAACTCCGCATGCAGGCTTTTGGCGTCCGTCTACCCTACCAGGTGCTGCAGATGCTTCCCTATGCCCTGACCCTGTTTGTGTTGATCTTCTTCATGGGACCCTCCCGGGGACCAAGCGCTTCCGGGCGGCCATACACCCGCAACGGGCGCTAGAGGAAGGAGGAGCCGAGGTGGGGGAGTTTCTGCGGTTATCGGGGATCTCCAAGCAATTTCCCGGCGTAAAGGCGCTTGACGGCGTCAACCTGGCGGTCGAACCCGGAGAGATCCAGGCGTTGCTCGGGGAGAACGGGGCGGGCAAGAGCACTTTGATGAACATCCTTTATGGCCTCTATCATGCCGACGAAGGCGAGATTCGCCTGCGGGGTAAGCCCGTTCGGATCGGGTCGCCCCGGGAGGCGATCAATCTCGGAATCGGGATGGTGCACCAGCACTTCATGCTGGTCCCGACGCTTACCGTTGCCGAAAATCTGGTCCTGGGGCAGGGAGGCCCGCTGGTAAACCTGGAGCAGGCCCGTCAGGGGGCCCGTTCGCTGGCCGCGGAGTACGGTCTGGCGGTTGATCCGGACGCCAGGATCTGGCAGCTCTCCGTCGGCCAACAGCAACGAGTGGAGATCATCAAAGCACTTTACAAGGGAGCGGACATTCTGATCCTCGATGAGCCCACGGCCGTCCTCACGCCGGGTGAGGTCGATCAGCTACTCGAGGTATTGAAACGGTTGACCGCGGCGGGCAAGACGATCATTTTCATCACTCACAAGCTCCACGAAGTGATGAAAGTGGCGAAGAGGGTTACCGTCCTGCGGCTTGGCAGAGTGGTCGGCGATTTGCGCACTGCCGATACCACCCAGCAGGAACTGGCCCGGCTGATGGTGGGACGGGATGTCGTCACCACGTTTGAACGCAGCCGGCGGGCGGAGGAGCCGGAGCCAGCCCTGGCCGTGACGGATCTGACCGCCCTGAACAACCGGCGACTGCCGGCATTGCGAGGAGTTACTCTGACCGTGCGGCCGGGTGAAGTTCTCGGCATCGCCGGAGTGGACGGCAACGGCCAGTCCGAACTGGCGGAAGTGATTGCCGGATTACGCACTCCCACGGGAGGTCGGGTGGAGATTTGCGGGAAAGATGTGACGGGCAAATCGCCCGGCCCGCGCCTGTCCGCGGGATTGGCCCACATCCCGGAAGATCGCCACCGCACCGGGCTCGTGCTGAGCTTCTCCGTCGCGGAAAACCTGGTCCTTCATACCCATTGGCGACGGCCGTTCGCCACGCGCGGCCACCTGCGGTGGAACGCCATCGCGGCGCACGCACGCGCCCTGATCCAGCGGTTCGATATCCGCGCGCCCGGTCCGCAGGTACCGGTAGGCCAGCTCTCGGGGGGGAACCAGCAGAAGGTGATCCTGGCACGCGAAATGCAGGACCAGCCGCAAGTCCTCATGGCGGTCCATCCAACTCGGGGCCTCGATATCGGCGCGACCGAGTTTGTCCACCAGGAGGTCATGGCGGCTCGTGACCGCGGTTGTGCGGTTCTTCTGATATCGGCCGAGTTGGACGAGATCCTGGCCTTGAGCGACCGGATCGCCGTGATGTATGAGGGCCGGATCGTCGGAATCATGAATCGGGCCGAGGCGGATGTGCAGCGGCTCGGCCTGATGATGGCCGGGGCTTACAACG
>JAMDAP010000201.1 GCA_023484675.1 Bacillota bacterium | reverse complement strand
CACCGTCACCATCAGCGGCGGCACCATCACCACCGTTTCCGCCCTCAACGCCGGTACCGTCACGGTCAGCGGCGGTACCATCTCCGCTCTGAGCGCCGGCACGGTGACCATCAGCGGCGGCACCATCTCCGCCCTGAGCGCCGGTACCGTCACCGTCTCCGGAGGCAGCATCAACCTGAACTCGCGGGCCTTCACCGAGGCCAGCCAGACCGTTGCCAGCACGACGACAGCCCTCGCGGGCGCCACAGCCCGCGACATCAGCGACAAGACCGCCGCTTCCTTCTTTGTGCACAATGCGTCCGCCGATTCCGCCTTCGTCCGAATCGACATCAGCCCCGACGCCACCACTTGGGCTGCCGACATCGCCACCAGCACGCTGGCCGGCAACGCAGTCGATGTTCTCGTGAACCAGAAGTTCCTCAAGTACGCTCGGGTCGCGTACGCCACCGCCACCGCGGGCGCGACGGTGACGATCAACGTCATCTGGCAGGCGCAGGTCTAGAACAGGGGCGGCCGCCCGCGTGATTCACGTCATGAAACGCGGGCGGCCCGCCTCCAAGCAGGAGGGATTTCGGTGCAGGACCGTTGCCGCCTCTCCTTGTGCCTGATCGTTCGCGACGAGGCGGACACGCTGGAACAGTGCCTGAAAAGTGCCGCACCGGTCGTTGATGAGATTATAGTCATCGACACTGGCTCAATGGACAACACCGTGGAAATCGCCCAGCGTTTCGGCGCTCGAATTGAGCATGTCCCCTGGCAGCAGGACTTCTCCAGGGCCCGCAACGCCGGGCTTGACCTAGCCCGCGGCGATTGGATCATGTTCCTGGACGCCGACGAGGAACTGGAACTTCCGGAGGGGGCGCCGGAGCGCCTCCGGGGCCTCTTGGACTCCGCAACCTGTGAGGCCTACACCTTTGAGATCGTCAGCCTGCTTGATGACGGACAGGTCATGAAACACGAGTTTGTTCGGCTCTGGCGCAACCAACCGGCTCACCGTTTCGAGGGACCTGTGCACGAACAAATCCTGCCCAGTATCCTTCGTGCCAGCCCCTCCGCCCGGACTGAAGCCTCGGGGCTGCGGATCCTCCATCACGGCTATGGCCAAAAGGTGCGGGACCAGGGGGCAAAGGCGCGGCGGAACCTCTTGATCCTGAATGCCGCTGCGCAGGAGAACCCTGACGACCTCTTTGCCCGTTACAACCTGGGTGTCAGCCACCTGCAGCTCAGCCAGTACCAGGAGGCCTGCGCGGTCCTGGCCGAGGTTCGTGAACGGATGAAAGGGATGGAACCGTGGGCGCCGTGCCTGGTTCGCAACTACGCGCTGGCGTTGGAAGGGAAGGGGGACTTCGATCGGGCCCTGGCAGCACTGGAGGAGGGCATCGACCTCTGGAGTGACTACACCGAACTGCACTACCTCCAGGGGTTCCTCTTTCTCCGCAAGCACCTGTATGGTCAGGCCCTCGCCGCCTGGAGGCGCTGCACTCTGCAGGGCGAGCCCCCTCCCCGCTACATGTCCGCTGAGGGAGTCGGCAGCTTTCTTGCCTACGAGCAAATCGGCCTGCTCCATATGCGCCTGAAGGAGTACTCCGAAGCCATCGCCGCCTTTGCGGCGGCTCTGCAGGCCAAAGGCGATTACTCCCGCCCGCTCTATCACCTGGCGAAGGCGCTCGGGAAGTTGGGCCATTCTCCCGATCAGGTCAGCCAGTACCTGGAGACCCACTTCCATTTCGCCACCATCCAATCAGGCTTGCTTCTGGCCGACGTTCTGGCCGGAGCCGGAGCGGTTGAGCAGGCCCTGCGTCAGCTGGAGCGCGTGTTGGCCGGGACTTCGGCGACGGATGAGACCCACCGCTTCAAAGGGCGCCTGCTGCTGCAGCTGGCCCGCTACCAGGAGGCCCTGACCGAATTTGAGCAGGTTCCGCCCGCCAGCCCCCAGTTCCTGCCCAGCCAGCGCCAGATCTGCCTCTGCCGCTGGCTGCCAGACCCACCCGCCCCGGCCGAGGAGGCGCTGCAACGGCTTGAACAGGGGGGCGCCGAAGAAGCCCGTGTTCTGGGGCAGTTCCAACGCCTCCTCCTCGGCGGCGGTCAGAACTCCGACGGGCATGAGGATCTGCCGCCGGGCTCTCTGGTCACTTCCTGCCTGGGCCTGGCAGAGGATTTCCTGAAGCTTGGCGCTCCGCAACGGGCGGACCTCGCGGCCAGCATGATCGGTGGTTTCGCCGGGGAACGAGCGTCCCTTCATCTCGGCAAGCTCTTTTACCGCTGGGGCCAGGCCGACAGGGCCGCCCACTGGCTCCTGAGCGGCTTGAAGGAAGGCAACTATGATCCGGACTCGCTCAGAATCCTGGCGGAAGTGACCATGGAACGCGACCTCTTCGAGGAGGCGGAGCAACTGGCCGGCGAAGCCCTCGCCCTCGAACCTGACAACCTCCAGAACCACCTTGATCTCGCCAGGGTCTACCTTAAACAAGCGAAGCGCATCCTCGACAGGGGGCAGACCTTCGTCCCCGGTGCAACCCTTCTGAAAGAGGAACTTGGGCGGGTGGAGGAGTGCCTGAGATGGCTCTAAAACATGACCCTTCCGGTGAGGCCCAACCCCCTCTCCTCTCAGCCTGTCTGATCGTCAAAGACGAAGAGCACTTTCTGCCCCGCTGCCTGTCCAGCCTGAAGGGCTTTGCGGATGAGATTTGCGTTGTGGATACCGGGTCAACCGACAAGAGCATTGCTATTGCCGAGTCCTTTGGGGCCAGGGTCAGCCGCCTGGCCTGGAACGGGGATTTCGGCGCCGCCCGCAACGCGGCCCTGGAACAGGCAACGGGCCGGTGGCTGTTGATTATTGACGCAGATGAGACCCTGCACCCGGAAGACGGACCCCGGCTTCGCGAGCTGCTGGCATCAAGCCAGCGGGAAGCCTATTTTGTCCAGGTGCTGAGTTATGTCGGCCAGGAACAGGTGGATCACCTGGTGCGCCACCAGGTGGTGCGGCTGATCCGCAGCCGTCCGGCCTACCGCTACCAGGGACGGGTCCATGAGGGATTGGACCTGACTGCTGCAGGCAACGCCGTCGACCTGTGCGATATCCGCCTCATGCACTATGGTTACCTGCAGCACGTCAAACGCCAGAAGAACAAAGGAGCACGGAACCTGGAGCTGCTGCACGAGGCGCTGGCCGCGGACCCTCAAAACCCTTACCTTCACTTCAACATCGGCACGGAGTACCTGAACCGCGGCGACTACGAGACCGCCTTGAGGCATTACGATGAAGCCGCCAAGCGAGCCTCGCCTGAGCACATCTACGCGCCGCTTCTGGCCAAGCGACGCATTGCCTGCCTGCAGGCCCTGGGGGAGCACTTCAAGGCCCTGCAGGTGGCGCGGCAAGCCCAGAAGGACTTCCCCTACTACACGGATGCGGTGTTCCTGAAAGCCGTAAGCCTCCTGCACCTGGGCCAGCTGGCCGCGGCCCTGCGTACCTTCCGCACCTGCGTCGAAACAGGCGTGCCGAAGGTCACGCCCTACCCCTCGGAAGAGGTGGGCGTGGGCAGTTTCAAGGCTTTGTGGTGGATCGGGCAGATCCACGAGCGCATGCAGAACGAAACCGAAGCCACCTCGGCCTACCGGGAGGCCCTTCGGCACGAACCCCGCTACCGAGCTGCCCTCGCCAGCCTGATCGGGCTGCTGCGCAACCGGCTCTCCCAGCGAGAGGCCGCGCTCGCCCTGCAGCTGCCGGCAAGCGGCGGTGACGAGGCCACGCTCCTGGCGGAGGCCATCTTCCGGGAGAGGGGCGAGTACGAGGCCCTGCGCACCCTGTTGGCGCAACGCCCGCTGGAGCAGAGCCCGGCCGATCTGCGCCGCTACTGGTCGGGGCTGGCCCTGGTCCGCGCCGGAGAAGTGCCTGAAGGGCTTCGCGCCCTGCGCCGGATTCCATCGAGCGGCCCTTTGGGTTTGCTGGCCCTGCTGGAGCAGGTGCTGGCCGCCTGGCTCGAGGACGACCCGGCCGAGGCGCAGCGGTTGCTGCAGCGACACCAGCGTGCGGTCCGGCGGCTGTCGCGGCAGGCGCCTGAGGTCAACCCCTTTCCGGCCGGGCCGGCATCCCCGGGCCTCCCCGGGCTGGACCCTGCGACCGCCGGCCAGGTCTATGCCGCCGTGCAGCAATGCTTGTTCGGCGAGGGGTCCGAGTCCCTGTTCCTGCCCGTGAACAGCGAGAGCCGTTTTCTCATCCTCGACCTGTTGCAGGCGTTCTCGGCTCGGCGGCAGGCGGAGGCCGTGCAGCGGCTGGGGGCCCTGGCTCTGCAACATTTTGGCGGCCTGGTGATCGGCGCGGTCGCCCGCCTGCACGGGAGGTCGCCTGAGGCGAGCAAGCCGGCTGAGGCGAGCAAGCCGGCTGAGACGCAGCCCGCCGGGGAAACGCCCCGCACCAAGCGGTCCGGCGCCGTCTGACTTCGAATTACGCCTTCGATGTCCTCATGAATCCGGCCCCGGTAGCGATAGCCGGGCCGGTTGCGAAACAGGCGGCAGACGGGGTCGGTCACGTAACGATCCGCTGCCTGGGGCCCGAAGAAGTTGACCACGTCGAGGATAAATCCTTCTGCCGCCGGGTGCCCGAGTAGGTCCCGGAGGCGGCGCCCGTCCTCAGGGTGCAGGGCCTCGTCCGCGTCCATCACCAGCAGCCAGGCGCCGCTGGCGAGATCAAGGGCGTGGTTGCGGGCCGCCTCAAAGTCGCCGGCCCAGGGGTGGGAGAAGACCCGAGCGCCGTAGCGCCGCGCCAGGTCCGGCGTGCCGTCCGTGGAGCCGGTGTCGACAAGGACGATTTCGTCCACGACCTCCTGCACGCTGCTGAGGCAGCGGGGGAGGAACTCCGCTTCATCCCGTACAATCATACACAGGCTGATCTTCTCAGACTCTGGACGCATCGGAATTCGGGTCCCCCTTCTCCCTGCCGAAGGGGCCGGGCAGATGGTGATCCAAGGCTGCGGTCAGCGCCCCCAGGGGGCTCGCCTCGGGGAAGCGCCGTGACGCCTCGCGCAGGACCTGTTGCGACTGCTCCAGGAGGGCCATGGCAGGTTCCAGGTACCCCGCCGCCCAGCAGGTATCCCTTCGAGCAGCCTGTTGGTAGCACTCCACGGCCTCGGCAATCCGGCCCTGCCGCACGGCGAGACGTGCCAGGTCCATCCAGTCCTGATACGTCAGCAACTCCCTGTCGCCGACCGACTGCAGCAAAAGATTTGGTAGGGGCG
>JAMDAP010000200.1 GCA_023484675.1 Bacillota bacterium | reverse complement strand
ACGGTCGTAGCCCTTGGCCGCGGTGCCACAGCTAGCTGAAGCGGAAGCAGGTGGGAGCGTTTCAACCCCCATTCCCAAGGAGCGAGTATCGAAATCATCTCCCCGAGGAGGGGTGATGATTAGATGATGAGTCGAAACCATGGAGGAAAGGCCGTCCTGGCCGTCATGACCAGCCTCGCGCTGCTTTGGCTTCAGGCTCCTGTAGGAATGGCTGCGACAACTCCCCCGGCGCAAGTCACAGCGGGAGCACAGATATTGGCAGGGGGTCAGCTTGGCGGGACCGGAGCCGCCGTCTCCGGTCCCCTGACCGCGCAGGGGACATCGCCGGCCGCCGGGTCAACGGGTGCCGCGACGAGCGCAGAAGGCAGTCTCAAGGCTGAAGGGACCACATCCCTGGCGGTGCGCGCCGGCCTGTCTGGACCCTCAGCGGACAGCGGCGTGGACGCTCGCGCCACCGCCGGTGCCAGAAGTGAATTGGGGCTGCTCAGCCGCCTGGCGGTTCGCATCAAGGCGTTCTTTGCCGCCCTGTTTGGTGGCGGTGCTGAGGCGCAGGTAGCAGCCGGGGCCAACGTGGGCGCCGCGGCCGCTGTTAGCGGGGCGGCTAAGAGTCACGTCCAGCCGGCCCCCCAGAGTACCCAGCCGCAAGGGTCCGTGTCCCGAACGTCGGTGACGACCGGTGCGGGATCCTCCACGGTGGCCACAGCTAAGACCGGGCCCTCCAGCGCAATCTCTGCGAAGCGTCCCGGGGAAGGTTCCGTTTTCCTGGCCCGGATCGCCGCGGCTTTCAGCCATATGTTGGGGTCGCTCGGCATTTCGGGGCGTGCCGGCGCGGCAGCGGGTGCGGCTGCGAACGCCTCGGTGAACGCGCCAGTTGGGGCCGGCGCTGCCGCCGGGGCGCAGGTGCAAACGGCCGGCGACGCCGCGTTGGCTGTCAGCGGAGACTGAATGGGCCAAGTTCCACGACAGATGAGGACGACTACGCGGAACCGACAGGCGTAGGCTCCTTGCAACATCGGAAAGAGCCCCGGCCGTCTGACGGCGCGGGGCTCCATGTTTTGGATGACGTCTCATACGGGGCGGCGTGGATGGCTGTCTACTGGACGACGTTGACGAACGCGTCCGCCACCTTCACGCCGGGCTTCAGCATGCCGGCGGAGACCAGCCAGTCCGCCGTCGCCTGCCAGTTCTCCGCCGTCTGCAGCCCGAAGGGCACGCCCTTTTCCGTCATCAGCGGCAGCAGAATCTGGAGCGACCTGGTCTCCACGTCCTGGTCCAGGGGGAAGTTTTTGTCCTGCTTGGATAGCAGCCGCTTCAGGGCGGCGCCAGAGTTCTGCTCCACCCACGCCTGGCCCTTGGACAGAGCCCCCCAGAAGGCCTTGACCATCTCCGGGTCGTTCTTGACCGTCTGCTCGCCGGTGATGAGTACCAACTCGTAGTAGTCGGGCACGCCGAACTTCGCCGGGTTGAAGTAGGTGATGGGGATGCCCTGCTTCTCCAGCAGCAGTTGCTCGTGGTTGATGTAGGCGCCGTTGAGGGCGTCCACCTTCTTCGTGGCCAGGGCGGGGATCAGGTCGAAGCCGACGTTGGTGATCTTCACCTTGGCCGGATCGCCGCCGGCGGTCTTGACCATGGTCTTGATCATGGCCTCGCCCTCCGGCGTGCCGGCATAGCCGATCCGCTTGCCCTCCAGGTCCCTGGGGCTCTTGATGCCACCGGCCGTCCGGACCATGATGCCGTTCAGCGGATGGCGCACCACCGCGGCCACGGAGACCACCGGGACGCCTTCAGCCCGGGCCAGCAGAGTGTCGGCCTGGTAATAGAAGGCGAAGGTCTCCTTGCCCGTGCCCACCAGCTTGATGCCTTCCGTGGGGTCGTCGGCGGGCATCCTGATATCCACATCGATGCCCTCCGCCTTGAAGTAGCCCTGCTCGATCGCCGCGTAGATGAAGGAGTGTACGGCGTTCGGGTACCAGTCGAGCATGAGGGAGACCTTCTTCAGTTCCTTCGGCGCAGGGGCGGAGGAGGGCGCCGTGGTTCCGGAAGCGCCGCCGGTCTTGGAAGCGGCGCCGGGGCTGCAGGCTGTCAGCAGAAGGGCGGAGACAAGGGCGAGGGCGATCTTGCGCAGCATGGGGGTCCTCCTTATGTCATTCTTCTTTTCCCTGAGCGTGGTGCGGCGTGAATCGCCGTTCCGCCCAGGCGGATAGCCAAAACAGAGCAATGCCCAACAGGGCCAGGAGCAGCACGGAAGCGAATAGCTCCGGAGCCTTCAAGGCGCTGGCTGCCCGGCGGCCGAAGATGCCCAGGCCGTTGTCGCCGCCGAGCCACTCACCGATCACGGCGCCGGTGATGCTGTAGGTGGCTGCGACCTTCAAACCGGTGAAGAACGCAGGGAGGGCCGCCGGCACCTCCACCATGCGGAGGGTGCGCCAGCGCCGCGCCCCTGCAGCCTGCATCCAGGCCAGCAGGTCGGGATCGGCGGACCGCAGGCCGTCAAAGGTGTTGACGGCCAGGGGGAAGATGCTGTACAGGACGACCACAGCCACCTTTTCGGCAAGTGAGAAGCCGAACCAGAAGAGGAAGACCGGCGCTATGGCGATGGTGGGAATGGTCTGGGAAGCGACCACCAACGGGTAGAGGGACCGGTTGACGAGTGGTGACAGGTGCATCGCCGCGGCCAGGGTCACGCCCAGGACGATGCTGATGACGAGGCCCAGGAGGGTCTCCCACAGGGTGACCGGCAGGTGCTGCAGGAAGAGGGGGCCCCGCCACTGCCACAACGCCCCTGCGATGCGGCTGGGAGGAGGCAGGACGTAGGTGGGTACCCGCAGCAGGCGGGAGGCGGTTTCCCAGACGATCAGCAGCACCACCAGCAGGGCCAGAGCCGGGCCGTATTTCTTGAGGAGGCCAAAGTTCTTCAGCACACGCCCACCTCCCGCAGGATGGCCCCCCGCCGCTCCACCAGCGCCGGGTCCGTGACCATGCCGTAACGGCGGGGACGGGGAAGGCCTATGGGGATTTCCACGCCCCGTCCTTTCAGGACGTAGACCCGGTCGGAGAGCAGGGCGGCCTCCTCCGCGTCGTGGGTGATAAACAGCACGGTCTTGCCGAGGCGGTCCCAGAGGTCGAGCAGCCACTGCTGCATCTGCGCCCGGGTCAGGGCGTCCAAGGCGCCAAAGGGCTCATCAAGCAGCAAGACCGGGTGATCGCCCAGCACCGTGCGCAGAAAGGCCACGCGCTGGCGCATTCCCCCCGAGAGTTGGTGCGGGTAGCGGTCCTCGGCCCCGGTGAGGCCGAAGTCGGCCCACAGGGCCCTGGCCCCTTCCCGCGCCCGGGCCAGGGGCACTCCCCGCACTTCCAGGCCGGCCGCGGCGTTGTCCAGGGCAGTGCGCCAGGGCATGAGGCAATCGGCCTGGGGCATATAGCCAACGCGGCCCGGGGCCGGCGGTGCGCCCATGACCCGAATGGTTCCCGCCCTGGGCCTGAGGAGTCCGGTAAGTAGCTTAAAGATCGTGCTCTTGCCCGATCCACTGGCTCCCACCAGCGAGACGAACTCGCCCTGGCGGACCTCGAGGCTGAAATTCTGGAGCAATGGCGTGTCGCCGTAGGCGAAGCTGACGTGCTCCACTTCGAGAGTGGCTGAGGCCACGCGGTTTCCCCCTTTCCGACCGTCTCAGGCGCGGCAGCCGCGCCTGGCAAGGAGCGTTCGAGAGCGGCTGGCGGGCCTCCAACAAGGGCCGCGTGCGAGGGCCGCGTGCAAGCGATAAAGGCCGCCTCCGCGGGAATGCGGAGGCGGCCTTCAATTGCTTCCGGCCGACGTCCACTTCCCTCCGCTGGTATTACCCAGTTCAGGTACAAAGGGTCCAGGTCTTGCCTGACCTGATCTCAGCCCGGTTGGGCCCCCCTAGTGGCAATATGAGGAACCTTTGGATGTCATGGTGAGAGTAGCACCTGGGGCCGCCGCCGTCAAGCACTGGTAAGATGGGCCGCGTCGTGAGGAGCTGCGAATCGGTTCCCGGTTCATCCGGCAGAGGAAGCTGATCGGAGCGAGTCCGCCTCCAGCCTCCGGGCACCCGGCTCGCTGTCGCCGCTCACTACCGTCGCCGACAGGGGCACGCGGTAGGTCTCCGTCTGTTGTATAATGCAAGTGACCGATCCCGCAAGATCGGCCACAAGGGATACGAGCAGGAGGCAACCCAATGGAGACCAGCGGGGAGGTTGCGACCGGCCGGCGCCGGGAGAGCAAGCGCCGCTCCGACTGTCCCGTGGCCTGCGCTCTTGACCTGGTGGGGGATCGCTGGACTCTGCTGATCATCCGGGACTTGCTGGCGGGGAAGAGTCGCTTTGCGGAGTTTCTCAGCTCGCCGGAAGGGATTCCCTCCAACATCCTGGCCGACCGGCTCAAGCGGCTGGAGGCGGCTGCGGTCGTGCGCCGGGTGCCGTACAGCCTGCACCCCCCGCGCGACGCCTATCAGCTCACGGAAAAGGGCCAGGACCTTGGCCGCGCCGTAGACGCCCTGGCGGAGTGGGGGCTCAGGCAATTCCCGGGAACGGTTCGCAGCATTGCCTCCCATGGCGGTAGCGAATCTGTCAGATGCGGACTTTTCCCGTACGTTCCGTCATCCCGACCTGGGGATCATGATCCTGGACAGAACGCTGGCGGTGTACGCCTGGCACGGCCGGCACCGTGTGGCGCACATCACCTCGGTGCGTGAGCGTATGGGGTGGTAGTTCGCATCAGCTTAGCGACTTCAACGTCCAGGCATTCCGGTGACTTTGACAGGCCGTCAATCACCCCCCGGATGGTGTCGGCGGACCTGTTCTGACTCAGTTTCGCCTTGCCCTCCATCGCCGTGATCCTAATCTCAAACCCGACGATGGCGTTGGCCATCTTCACGTAAAACTCCTCATCCAGATGATCCGCCAGGGGAGAATCCGGCTCATAGAATCGGGTCATCTCCGATAGCAACGTTCGCAACTCTCGCTCGTCCTGCACGATTCGGCACTGGCCGTAGACATGCACGGCTACATAGTTCCACGTCGGCACAGCCTGTTTTTCGGCGTACCAGGACGGCGAAATATAAGCGTGGGGTCCCTGAAAGACAACGAGAACTTCGGCGCCATCAAGTTCCCGCCAATGGGGATTGGCCTTCGCAAGATGGCCTGAAAGGCTCCCTTTCTCGCCGCCGGCTTCGTTTACCACGAACGGCAAATGAGTGGCGAAGGGGTGTCCTTTGACCTGAGAGAAAAGAATGCCGAAACCGTTCTGGCGAATCAGTCGGAACATG
>JAMDAP010000159.1 GCA_023484675.1 Bacillota bacterium | reverse complement strand
AATACAGTTGCTGGTCCCGCCATGGGTGGCGTGATCCTTGCGTACGAGGTAGCCCGGGCACTGGGGGCTCGGGCTATATTTGCCGAGAAGGTTGAGAAGCCCGAAGGAGCGGAACCGGCCATGGCCTTCAAACGGGGGTTCGTCCTGCGCCCGGGGGAGAGGGTTCTTGTGGTGGAAGACGCTGTCACCACCGGCGGTTCCATTCGCCAGGTGATGGACGCGGTTCAGGCGGCCGGCGGGCAGGTGGTGGCCGTTGGTGCGGTGGTTGACAGGTCGGCGGGCACGGTGGACTTTGGTGTTCCCTTCAAGGCCCTTTTGACGCTGGACGTACCCTCCTACCTCTCCGGGGACTGCCCTCAATGCCGCGCGGGGATCCTTCTGGTGCGGCCCAAGGCCGGCGGTGGAACGTGAGACTCATGGAGCCTCATGGGCGTCGGAGCGCCTCAACTCGTCAACGGCACCCTGGGTGGGCGTGATATATATGGTGCGGTGGTGGTCGTAAATCACCATGCCCGGCTTGGCCCCCGGCGGCTTGCGAACGTATCGGCGCCGGGTGAAGTCCACGGGCACCTTGGCCGAGCCGCGTGCCTTTGAATAGTACGCGGCCAAAAGGGCTGCCTGCTCCAGGCTGGTAAGCGGCGGTTCCGCGATGCCCGGCGGCAGGCGCAGGATCACGTGGGACCCGGGGATGTCCTTGGTGTGAAACCAGAGGTCTTCGGGCCCCGCTTGTTTCATGGTTAGCTGGTCGTTCTGGCGATTGTTTTTGCCCACCAGGATTTCGAGGCCGTCGCCAGACAAAAAGCGAAGCGGCGCCGAAGGTAACACGCGGGTGGGGGCATTTCGGCCGGTGCCAACGCCGGGTTTGCGGCCGGCTTTGGCCCCGGTTTTTCCCGCACCGCTGCGGGTCCCCTTCGTGCTGTGCACCCCGGATCTGCTCAGGCTCCTCGCACCGCTTCTGGCGTGCTTCAAGTACCCTCCTGCCGCCAGCTCCAGACGAATCTCTTCCAGATCGCCCTTGCTGGTGGCCGACTCCAAAGACGCCTTGACCTGCTCCAGGTAGCGGATTTCGTCCACGGTCCGGTCGTGATGTTCCCGGGTGGCGGCAAGGGTGGCTTTGGCCTTCTGGTACTTGCGAAAGTAAGCCTGGGCGTTCTGCGATGGGGAAAAGGAAGGGTCCAGAGTAATTTCCACCTCCCGTCCCGCCGGGTCGTAGTAATCCACCAGGTGGACGCGGTCGCCGCGCGGCGGAATCTGGGAGAGGTTGGCCGTGAGGAGTTCGCCGTAGCGGCGAAGCTGGTCGGCGTTACCGGCGGCGCGCAGTTCTTCCGTTTGCAGGGCGAGCTTGCGGCGATTGCGGGCAAGTTCCGCATCCAGGACCTGGTTCAGGGAGTGCCGGACCTGGTTGAGACGCTCCTCCTCGGCCGCCTTCCCCATCACCTGATCTAGGAGTTCACCGGCTGTGGCAAAAGTGAGCCTTTGCAAACCGGGGTACTGCAGGAGGGGGTAAGGGGCGAAGGCCGCCACCCGCCCGTCGGGCTGCAGCACTGCCGTCGGCGCCTCCGTTCCCGAGGTCGCCGCGCGGGCCAGGCCTGCCGTCTCCGATGCTATACGGGCCGTGAGACCTGCGATTCCACTATCGGCGGCATCCACTCTACCGGTAGCCGTCTGGCCGGGGTCGCCTTCCGGGTCGAGGCCCGCCCGCAGGGCCGCCTCCCGGGCCGCTAGGGGACTGAATCCGGCCACAAGTCGCTGCAGCACCTGCCAGACTTTTTGAGGCTGTGCGGGGCCTGGAGCCTCGGGGGCTACGGTGCTACCTGTCGCCTCGGCGAACAGGGCCCGCGCCACTGCCTCCTCGTCGCGCGGGTCGAGCTTGTCCTGGGCCGGCGGTGGCTCATATCCGCGGCCGGGTAAGACCTCGCGGTAGCGGTTGGTCTCTGAAGTTGCCCGGCGCAGGGCGTCCAGGATGCGGCCCGAGCTATCGGTCAGGATGACATTGCTGAACTTGCCCATTGTTTCCGCGACCAAGACCCGTTCGGCGGGCAGGCCAAGGTCGTCCACGCCGGAGAAGCGTATCCGGCAGATGCGCTCCCACGCCGGCTGTTCCAGCTCCAGGACCTTCGTCCCCTCCAGGTACTTGCGCAGGAGCATGCAAAAAGGCGGAGGGCTGGGCGGGTTCTCCCCAGCCAACCTGGTAAGGTGGATGCGGGCGTGCTGGGGATGGGCGGAGATGAGGAGCCGGTGGTCACGGCCACCGGCGTACAGGTATAGCACTATCTCTGCGGCGTTGGGTTGGTAGACCTTCGTCACCCGGCCGCCGATGAGCCTCGATTTCAGTTCGGCCACCACCGCTGTCAGCATCAGTCCGTCAAAGGGCACGCTTCAATTCCTCCTGCCAGGGCGTCGAGTCCATTTAGAATGTGGCCACGCCGAGTCAGAACCCGGCCAGGTAGATGTAGGGAGCATCCGTGGCCTTTTTGGCACAGGTTAGGTCGTTGCCAACCACTGCACACCTGTGGATAACGGCTGTTGCCATCAATAGAGCATCGGGTACCTTCAGGCCAGTCGTGCCGCGTATTTCCGCGGCCTTTATGGCGATCTCTTTGGTTACATCTAGCAGCTTCAGGTTGGGGAAATAGTTCAGGAATGTATTGATGGCTTCCTGGAGCTCGGTGTTACCGGTTTCGATGGGCTTTACCAGCAATTCTGCGGCAGTGATGACCGACAGGTGGCCCTGCGCTTCCCCGGATTGAATTAAACGGAAAAGCCCTTCGGCGGCCTCACCGTAAACGTCGCTGCCTTCCAAAAAGTAAATTACCACATTCGTACCAATGAGGATGGCCTGATGCCTTCTGACTTCGTCCAGGAGACTCTTTACCTCCATGTCTCTCGCTCCTTCTGGACGTAGGCGTCGACTTCCTTGATTGAGTTCCCATACACCCCTTTTGCAATCCCCTTAAGGTAGCCGGTAAAATCCTTTGGCGCTGCACTGAGGACGATGCGGCCATCCTTGATTTCCAAGATTAGATGGTCTCCCTTGTGAAGGGAGAGCGAGCGGCAGATCTGTGCTGGCAAGGTGATTTGCCGTTTGCTCGAGAGCTTTACAACGGCCATAACGGCATTACCTCCAATTTAGTTAGCTTTACAATAGCCTAGCATACTTTACTGTTAGTAGCAAGTAAGGCGGTTGGGACGATTTACGGAAGATATCGACAACGTTTGACGTTGCACGACACCCAGAGGGGATAGTCCGTTGTCTCTAGACCCAACTCGGCACCGGGCAGCATCAAGCCGCCTGATTTTTTGTCGATTTGACGGAAAAGAGGACGATCAAAACTGCCTTATACATACCAAAATCCGGCACGAGTTTCATCACGCGTTATAGTAACTTTGTACTTCGTAAATTTCGGATAGGCTTGAACGTTTTGGAGTTAAACTGGCCCTGTTGTTAACTCAGCAAAAGAGGCAAGGCGCAGCAAATGCGACCGAGCCTTTTAGCGTTTGCGCGTTGGGAGCGTAAACGTGATCATTCAGAGTTTGAAGTGTGAGAACTGGTGGTAAGGGGGTAGGCGGGTTGGGCACTTGGGCTTTGTGCAGGAAAGTGAAAGCACGCTTCGCACCCTTCGGATAGGTCAAGGCCCATGGCCTGGACCAACTCAGTGAGGTTGAGGCTCCCGTGGGCCCTGAGAAGTTCCACGGGAATCCTGCCGTTTTTGACAGCATGTCCCAAAATCTTGGACATGCCGCCTGTGGAGCGATGAAGTTCGACCGAGGTATCTGGTCACCATGATCGGACAGAGTGAACGGTGTACCCACCCACGGTGCATCACGGCTAGTGATGTACCGTTTACTGGTTCGAAGGAGGTGGTCAAGGCCTGTGACCTAGGGAAGAAAGGAAAGGTTTTCTTGGTGAGCGACAAAGGTAGGTGGCTGGTCAGGCAGCGGTTGTATAAGCCCGGTTCCCGGGCCGCGGGTCGCTAAGCCGCACTCGTCTAGTCCACAATCTGTCACGAAAAAGAGGGGGGAATCGCTATGGGAACGGTGAACTGGTGGGTGAAAGGGCGGAGTAAAACAGTTTTTATCCTGACGGTTGTCACAATACTTTCGGCTTTTTTAGCTTCCTCTGCGTTGGCGGGCAGCCCGGCGCCCGTAGTTCTTGACGGTACTGTGGCCGCCTCGCCAGGGGTTAACGCACGAGGTTCAACGGCCGAGCACTATTGGGGTTCCGGTTCATGGCAGGCGATACCGGACACCAAAATGGAGTTATATATTGATCCAACCAAGTCTCCTTTTGACACTCTCGGCTCGTTTACCGTTGGTGACATTGCGAGCATATCTTACGTGACGAAGAACGCTGGAACGACCGCCAACGTAGATTTTGCGCTGGAGATTTACACGGCACCGGTCACCGACGGAGACGATACCTGGTATGGCCACCGCCTGACCGCAGAGCCGTTATACTCCAATAACTACAACGTCCCCAAGAACACATGGAACACCTGGCGCACCGAGAGCGGGACCAACCAGCTTGTCTTCTATGATAGCAATCACGGCCCTGTCGGTATTTACGGGGGTCCGACCCTTACGGTCCTCCAGAATGGGACCGTCGACTGGTCTGTATACGGCGGAGAAAAGACCAATATTGACTATGGGAACGAGCCGGTCCAATACATCAAGTTGGGGACCTCCACAGGAGGAAACTGGGCGGGGTTTAACGGTTTCCTCGATGCGATCACCATAACTCTAAAAAGCGGGACTTCTGTCGGGATTGACCTCGAGGGTCCCCCGTCGACGGTCTATGTACGTCCTACGGGCAATGACGCCAACGACGGGAAAGCCAACGACAATGCTCACGCCAAGCAAACGATCCAGGCTGCCGTTGGCGCGGTGGCCGATGGCGGTACGGTGTACGTGGCGGAAGGGACGTACAACGAGGATATAACTATCAACAAGAGCGTGAAGCTTCTCTCGGTGGCAGGGAAGGACAGCACGACCATTAATGGCCAGTCCACCGGGTGGGTGGGTGCAATCAAGGTGGCAGCAAGCAACGTGACCATTGGCGAGACCGGCCACGGTTTCACGGTCAAGGGCGCGGGAGCCGCCGCCGTTTACCTGGCAGGTAACATTGAGGGGGTAAAACTCCAGGACAACAGTCTGGTGGCCGCCCAGGGTAAGAACGCCCTTCTGGCGGAGGGCGGGCAGAAGAACCACACGATCGACCACAACACCTTCAGCGGCAATGCCTCGCAGCTCGTTTACATCAACGGCCAGGCAAGCGTCGGCAACGCCTAGTGGTAT
>JAMDAP010000191.1 GCA_023484675.1 Bacillota bacterium | reverse complement strand
CACGACTTCGCTGAGGTCGTGCCGGTCTCCGCCCTCACCGGCGCGAACCTGGACACCCTCATGGGCGTCATTCGTCCCCGCCTACCGGAGGGGCCCCAGTACTACCCCGAAGACACGGTGAGCGACCAGCCCGAGGCACAACTCGTGGGTGAGCTGATCCGGGAAAAGATTCTCCAGCTCACCCGCGACGAAGTGCCCCACTCCGTGGCGGTGGTGGTGGAAGAGATGAAGGACCGTCCCGACGGCCTGGTTTATGTTAAGGCCAACATTTTTGTCGAACGGGATTCACAACGGGGCATCCTCATCGGCGAAGGAGGCCAAATGCTGAAGGAAGTCGGCCGCCTCAGCCGGGAGGAGGCGGAAGCGTTGCTCGGTTCGCGCCTCTACCTGGACCTTTGGGTGAAGGTCAAGAAGGACTGGCGTGACCGGGAAGACCTGCTGCGGCAGATTGGCTACCGTGGTGGCGACGCGTAACTTTCCCGAACTGGTCCCTTCGCCCTGCTTCGGCTCCGGCTTGGGTCTCGGCAGTTCCGGCGTGGTGTCGATCAGGTTGTAGTCGACGCCGCGGGTGTACTTGTTGCTGGGATCCCAGAGGATGAACTGGCGAACGCCGGCGTTGGCCAGAGCCTTGATCTGGGCCTCGATCTCCGCCTTACCGTACTTCACGCCGTAGAGGGAGAAGTCCTGGATCCAGGGCCGATGCTTCGAGATGTCCAGGCCGTCCGCCTTCTCCAGGCCCCTGAGCATGGACTGGTAAACGGTCTCATAGGGCGAAGCGTTTGGGTTCTTCAGACCGAAGAGGCCGGCGTTGTAGTGGCTGGGATAGACCATGGGCGAGATGTAGTCGACGGTCTCCGCCACGGGCCGGTACTCCTGGCCGATCATCATGTCGTCGGCCACCGTGGTGGTCAGGCCGAAGACATCGGCGGAGACGCGCACCCCGAGCGGGTGCAGCTCGTCCACGGCGTACTTGAGGAAGCCGGAGATGGTGTTCACCCGCTGGTCGCGGCCAACGCCGTAGTTGAGGCCCTGGATGTGCTTTTCCGGAAAACGGACGTAGTCGAACTGGATCTCATCAAAACCGGCAGCTACGGCCGCTTTGGCGATGTCGACGCTGTACGTCCAGACTTCTTTCTTGTAGGGGTTGCCCCAGGAGAGGTGGCGCCGGTCGTAATAGACCTTGCCGCCGTCCTGGATGGCCCAGTCCGGATGCCACTTGGCCATCACCGGATCGACAAAGGTGACGATGCGGCCGATGGCGTAGATGCCGTTGTCATGCAGTTCCTTAATACGGCCGGGCATGTCGGGCACCTTGATGAAGCGGTTGGCGCCGGACTCCTTCACTTCGGGCCCGCCGACGGCGAAGGTGACCAAGCCGTCGTCGTCTTTGACGTCGATGACCACGGCGTTCAGGCCGCTGGCCTTCATGTAATTGAGCAGGATATGGAAGGACTTGTCCCCGCCGGCGATGTAGCCGGTCATGTAGAGGCCCTTCACCAGGGGGGGCGTCAGCGGCTTCCGAGTTGCGGGTTCAGCGGGCGCACTGGGCGTGGAGCCGGTTGCTCCCGAAGGTGCGGCAGGCCCACCGGGAGCAGGGGTAGGCGCAGCGGCGATGGGTCGACCCGCCGTGGTGCCGACCTTTCCCAGGGGAAGGGAGCAGCCGGAGAGAAGGAAGAGAGCAGCTACGAAGACGACGACGCGCTTCAAATATTTCACCTCAACGCAAGGGTGACATAAGAATTCGGCATCGTCCAGTCCGTTCCTGCGGCCAGGGCAGCAGGGAACTGCCGGGTGTTAACAGAATAACAAATGGTGCCAACAAGACCATGTACACCAATGGAGGTAGGGCCGTGAGCGAGCAGGATTTTCGAGGCGGCCACGTGGCAGTTCATCCCGGCATGTCGGCAAGGGCTGCGGCGGAGCGGCGCATGCACAGTGCCCACCTGGCCGAGGTGGACTTCGACAAGGCGCCCTTCACCGTGGTGTGGGAGGTTACCCGCGCCTGTGCCCTGGCCTGCAAGCACTGCCGGGCGGAGGCGCAACCCCGGCGTCACCCGTTGGAGCTGACCCTGGAAGAGGGCTACAAGCTCATCGACCAGATCAAGAGCTTTGGCGATCCCGTCTTCGTCATCACCGGTGGCGATCCGATGATGCGCAAGGACTTGCCGGACATCATCCGCTACGCCGTTTCCAAGGGCCTGCGCACGTCCCTCACCCCAAGCGCCACCAAGCTGGTGACGAAAGAACGACTGCGTCAGGTCAAGGAGGCGGGGGTGCTGCGGCTGGCGGTTAGCCTGGACGGTTCCACCGCCGAGATCCACGACGCCTTCCGCAAGATCCCCGGTACCTTCGACCGCACCATGGAGATCATCCGCGACATCCGTGCGGTGGACCTGTCCTTCCAGATCAACACCACCATCTCGCGTTACAACCTGGACGACCTGCCCCGCATGTTGGAACTGGTGCGGAATTCCGGAGCCGTGCAGTGGAGCCTGTTCTTCCTGGTGCCCACGGGTCGCGGCAACGCCGAGGACATGATCACTCCGGAGCAGCATGAGCAGGTCTTCAACTGGCTCTACGAGCTGTCCAGGAAGGAGCCCTTCGACATCAAGTCCACCGCCGCCCAGATGTACCGGAGAGTGGTCATCCAGCGCGAGCGGGAGGCTCAGGCGGGAGAGGCCGCCCTGCCCAAGGCGGCGGGGGCGGAGGGGATGTCCCTGCCCCACGGTCACGAGATGCCTGTGACCGTGGCCGGCGCCGGCTACCAGTACAAGGACGGCCTCAATCGCCCGGTCAAGGGCGTCAACGACGGCAACGGCTTCGTCTTCATCTCGCACATCGGCGAGGTCATGCCCAGCGGCTTTCTGCCCATTTCCGCCGGCAACGTTCGGGACCAGAGCCTGGTGGACATCTACCGCAATGCCCCCCTCTTCAGGGAGTTGCGCAACCCCGACCTTCTCAAGGGCAAGTGCGGCCGCTGCGAATTCAAAATCGTCTGCGGCGGCCACCGCGGCCGCGCCTACGCCCTCACCGGTGACTACCTGGAGACCGACCCCGCCTGCGCTTTTGAGCCCTAAGCTGGTTTCAACACTTCCGTCAGGAGCGTGTTAGGCGTGACCAGAGACCAGATCGCCCGCATGATCGACCATACCCTCTTGAAGGCGACCGCCAAACCGGAGGAGATTGACCGCCTCTGCCAGGAGGCGAGGGACAACGGGTTCGGAGCCGTGTGCGTCAACCCCGCGTATGTGCCGCGAGCGGTCAAGGCCTTGCAGGGAAACGGCGTGGCTGTAGCCACGGTGGTTGGCTTTCCCCTGGGGGCCAACCAGCCTGAGATCAAGGCGGCCGAAGCCAGGCTTGCCCTGCAGCAAGGCGCGTCGGAGTTGGACATGGTGATCAACATCGGGGCCTTGAAGGGTGGTGACCCTGACCTGGTGGAGCGGGACATCCGGGCCGTGGTGAACGAGGCTCGGGCCGCCGGGGGCAAGGCCCTGGTCAAGGTAATTATCGAGACCTGCTACCTGACCGATGACGAGAAACGAACCGCCTGCCGCCTGGCCAAACAAGCGGGGGCCGATTTTGTGAAGACCTCCACCGGCTTCGGCACTGGCGGCGCCACGGTGGAGGATGTGCGCCTGATGCGGCAGGCGGTTGGGCCGGAGATGGGCGTCAAGGCCGCCGGCGGCATGCGCTCTACGGCGGATGCTCTGGCCATGGTGGAGGCGGGAGCCAGCCGTCTCGGCACCAGTGCCGGCGTCGCCATCGCGGCCGGCCTGGCGGACTGAGCTGTGTCGCTTTACAAGCCGGAGGCGCTGGTGCTCCGCGTCCGGGACTTCTCGGAGGCAGACAAGATCCTGACTCTGCTCTGCCGCGACGAGGGCAAGGTGCAGGCGGTGGCCAGAGGGGCCAGGCGTCCCCGCAACCGACTGGCGGGGGTTTCGCAACCCTTCACCCACTGCCGGCTGCTGCTCTTCCGCGGCCGATCCCTGGACACGGTCAGCCAGGCAGAGGCCCTTGAATCCTTCGGCCACCTCCGGGAAGACCTGACGCAGATGGCCTACGCCAGCTATATGGCGGAGCTGACTGACGAACTGGTCCGGGACCACGACCCCCATGCCGGGGTTTTTCTCCTGCTGCTGACCAGCCAGCACCTGTTGGCGGCGGGCGTGCCGCCGGAGCCGGTGGTACACGCCTTCGAACTGCGCCTGCTGGGGGAACTGGGCTACCGGCCCAGTCTGGAAGCCTGTGTCAACTGCGGCGGGCCCCTCAGCGGCGGGCGTGTGCGCTTCAGTCCCAATGCCGGCGGGGTGCTTTGCAGCAACTGCCTGGGGGAGGACGAGTCCGGCACCGTCATCAGCCGCGGGGCCGTGGAAGCCATGCGCCACCTCCTCACCGGCGACCTGACCAGAGTTCACCTGCTGCGCCTGGAGCCGGAGATGGCCCGAGAAATCAGCGAGGCCCTGCGCTTTTACCTGGCCTACCGGCTGGAGCGCAAGCTGAAGTCCCTGGACTTTCTGGACCTGATGCGAGACCAGCGCGCCTTTGGCGCGTAGTACCAGCGGAGGTGTTCGGACGTGGAGGATCGTTTGGAGAAGCTGGATGCCGTGATGGCCAGGGCTTCCGCCGGGGCCGCCGAGGCCAGGGAAGCCTTGGAGGCCTCCGGTTGGGATGTGGTTGAGGCCCTGGTCTACCTGGATCGGAAACGCAAGGGATCGGGTTCGGAATGGTTCGAGCGTCTGGAGGTCGGGGCCCAGGACCTGGTGGAAAAGGTCAAGGCGGCCGTTCACGATGGGAACGTGCGCCGCGTGGTCGTCAAGAACGACCGGGGCGTTTTGCTCGGGATCCCCGTGACGGTGGGCGCTCTGGGAGCCGTGGTCCTGCCGGAACTGGCCCTGCTGGGCGTGCTGGCGGCCATGGCCGGGGCCTTTGTCATTGAGATTGAACGAACGGGAAGGTCGCCGTGGCGGGTCGGCAAGCCTGATGAGGACGATTCGGGCTCCGGCGACGCCGGCACGTAAAGACCCCGCCAGGGGTCTTTCCTACTTCTCCGATAGTTCCGCGAATAGGCCGGAGAAGCCGTACACCCCTTCGGGGGAAAGGATTCGGCCAAGATAAGGCGAATCAATGTCAGTTGAAATCAAGGTTATCAAAATTGTCAATAGGAGGACTTGCTATGGCGACGAGCAAGAAGTACGTCTACCTTTTTGAAGAAGGCAATGCCAAGATGAAAAGCCTTCTTGGCGGGAAAGGCGCCAACCTGGCAGAGATGACCAACATCGGCCTGCCGGTGCCTCCCGGTTTCACCATCACTACGGAATGCTGCATCGATTACAACAACCTG